>CADAUE010000053.1 GCA_902790985.1 uncultured Ruminococcus sp. | reverse complement strand
GTCGTCCTTGCAAGGCGCCAGCCTTGCGGCGTCCTCCGCCTTGTTCTGCGGAATTTTCCATCGACATCTGTTTTAAAGTATTTTATCAGAGAATAGTATTAGGTATCTTGATACAATCGCGTTACCTTGTATTACACTTTGGCAATAATTATTGAAAAAAACAATATATTGTGGTAATATTAACAATGTCTTAATATATCTGGGATTTCAACCGTTCCGATGACCGATGGCAGGCGGAAAGATCGCTGTTTTTCGACCTGATCCCCGGCATGAGCTGAACCTGTTTTCCTAATGTTATAGGAGGATCCTTATGAAAAAGTTCGTCATCATCTCCGTAGTTCTGCTGCTCTTAGCGGCAGGCGCTTTCGGATTTGCACTGTACCGCTATATGCAGGTGAACGACATGTTCAGCGCAAAAGAGCCCGCACCGACCGAGGCTGTTGCCGAGAAGACGGATGAAAACACAAAATCTACAGAGGCGAAAGCCGTAAAAACCGACACCGACGCTTCGGCTGACGCGACAAATGTCTTTGCCGCGAACATTGACAAGGCTTCTGCCTACGCTTCCGATCTGACGACCGAGGAGATGGTCGGTCAGCTGATCCTGGGCGTCTGTGCCGATCCTACCACGATCCCTTCCGAGATCAACAAATATTCGCTGGCGGGCATGCTGTTTGAAAGCAGTAATTTTCAAGCGATGACGAAGGAGGAGATCTCCGGCGTGACACAGACCGCTTCCGCTCAAGCGAAGATCAAGCCTATCCTTGCCGCTCAGGAAGAGGGCGGTACTTATACGACTTTCTCGGATCTGCCCGCTTTTACCGAGTATGACTTCAACTCTCCGCGCACGGAGTTTGACGCGGGCGGTCTGCAAGCGGTGGAAAAGGCTGAGGAGGACAAGACCACGATGCTCAAAAGCATCGGGATCAATCTCAATCTCGCTCCCTCGCTCGATCTTGCCTCTTCCTCCGACCAGATGATGTACTCGCGCTCGATCAGCGACGACGCGGACACCGTCTCCACCTATGCCGAGTATGTCGTGAAATTCAACCAGGCTAAGGGCGTTTCTGCCGCTTTGAAACACTTCCCGGGCTACGGCACCGTTCCCGACAGCGCCGATACCGGCGTTGGCGCTGTGACCGATGACCGTGACGCCGAAACGATCCGCAGCAAGGATTACACACCGTTCAAGAAAGGTGTGGCGGCAGGCGCGCATGTGGTAATGGTATCGAACGTGCTGGTCAAAAACATCGACTCCGCTCATACCGCGGCGCTGTCGCCGACGATCCACTCGGAGCTGCGCGGGACGGTTGGCTTTACGGGCGTCATCATGACCGACGTGCTGGACGGAGCGGACTACTCCGCCTATGCCGAGGGCAACAAGCCCGTTGTACAGGCGGTGCTCGCGGGCAACGATCTTATCCTCGTGCGCGATTACGCGACCGCATATAACGATATCCTTGCCGCCGTCAAAGCGGGCACGATCAACGAAAGCCAGATCAAAGAAGCCTGTACCCGTGTGCTGGCATACAAGTACACCGCGGGCATCATGAAATAAATCCCCTCTTTGATAAAGAGCTTCGTCATAACAAATAATAAAGCGCTGTGAAGAAATGAAGTAGTCAGCTTCATCTTCACAGCGCTTTTTGATTCGTTTATACCGAAAAATACAGCGAATTCGCGATCAACATGATTCAAATTTCATCGCTCTCGCCCGGGCGATACGGTCGCGGCGTTCTTTCAGCGCGGAGGCGTAATCGTCGGGCAGATCGCCCAGCACCAGCCAGTCGATCACTCGGTCACAGCTGCCGGTGTCGACATGGTCGAAGTACTCGGGGAGCATTCGCTCGACCTTCTCAAATTCGTAATCCCCCTCACGCATGGCTCTCAGCACCTCGTCGAAGCTCACACAGATCTTGCCGGGGACGTTGGAGGCGTAGTCGCGGTGGAATCCGCGCGAGACCGCGTAGCGGTCATGGTCGAACGCAAAGAACAGCATCGGCTTTTTCATCAGCATGAACTCGTACATGCAGGACGAGTAGTCGGTGATCAAAAGATCGGTGATGTAGAACAGCTCGTTGATGTTGGGATAGCTGTTCATCGGATAGAACCGGTCGCGGTATTTTTCATCGATCTCCACCTCGTCCGCGACCCACGGGTGCATCTTGAAGAGCACGACGGCGTCGACGTCCTCACAGTAACGGTACAGCCCTTCAAAGTCGATCAGCTCACAGGGATAATAAGAGTTTTTCCGATTTCTGCCGCGATAGGTCGGCGCGAAGAGGATGATCTTTTTCCCCTTGAACATCGGGTAGCTTTCATAGAGCCTTGCGGTCACCTCGCGGCGGTTATCCTCGCTGAGGTACTCGTCCATACGGGGCATACCGGTCGGGATGACCTGTTCCTCCAAAATGCCGAACGGCTCGGAGAAAAAGTCGCGGATCGCCAGCGAATCGGTGATCGCGAAGTCGGTGCGGCGATGAGCGGAGAACGGCGCGGGACAGCCGAAATGTCCCCATCTCGCGTAGCCAACGCCCTTGAAGCCCGCGCCCGCGTGCCAGAGCTGGATGACTTTGACGCTTTTATGAAGCGCGACGCTGTTGAACGCCGGGACGTAGTCGTCGATGATGATGATATCCGCCTTGGCGATCTTTGCGATGACCGCGACGGTAGAAAGCTTGGAGTAACTCTTGCTTTCGGTATTGCGCAGCGAAGAGCGAATGACATAGCTCTTATCAAATCCGCGCTCGATCAATCTGTTGTACAGCGCCAGCATACTCGGAGCTAAAACGTCCCTCTTTTCGTCGAGAAACAGGATGCGGGGCTTGCGCAGAAAAGAAAACGCCCTAACGATCGAATAGATCATCCGCTGGAAACGGACGTTCACCGCATCGACGGTCCTTTTGAGAAACCCTTTCAGCCGTGAGGAAAGGCTCTTTTTACGGTATAGATCCTCTCTTGCCGTATCTGCCGACCGCGCGTTCAGAAAAATAAGCCGCAGCTCGGGTAGATCGGCGTACTCGTCGGTCATGAAGCTGACCGAATAAACGCCCTTGGACGCGTCATAAACAAAGCTCCTGCCGTACTGAGAGAGCGTTTCAAACGAGCCTTCATACAGCGCGGCGATCGGATCGTTTTCACCGTCGTGAGCAAGGATACGGTAGGTGTCGTTCTCTACACAGCGGTTGAGCCCATTGTTGGTGACGTTCAGTGACAGGCGGACGATCCCGCCGTCGATCTCCGTGACCGTGAACTCGGTTTCGACCCTGCCCGAAAGCGACACAAGATAAAAGCGGAGAGAATCGATCCTTTCCGCTCCTTCGATTTTCAAAGTCAGATTCAGGTGGATCCTCTCCCACGAGACATCCTTTAAGTATATCACTTCACCATCTCCATGTATGCTGCGCTGTATGATGAGAACCCCCTTTTTTCAAAGGGGGTTGCATTATCAATCTTCTTCTAAGATCGCGACCGCTCTGCGGATGCCCTCTTTGAGGTCGATCCTCGGCTCCCAGCCGATGGAACGGATGCGCTTGTTGTCCATGATCTCGGGGGTGGGATCATCCTCTGAAGGCTCGGGCATGATCTCGTCCTCGGGGTTCGCGAACGCGAGCTTCATGTTGCGCTCGGGGAACACCTCGCA
Source organism: uncultured Ruminococcus sp. (assembly GCA_902790985.1). Lineage (GTDB taxonomy): Bacteria > Bacillota > Clostridia > Oscillospirales > Acutalibacteraceae > Ruminococcoides. The sequence continues at coordinate 7,121 of CADAUE010000053.1, read as the reverse complement.
AGCCGCCTGCGCAAAGCCGCGGATGGTGGTGTTGGAAGCTTCGTTGCTGATGTTGTACGGTACACAGTTTTCACCGTCGAGCAGAACATGCAGCATCGCGGTGACGGTATCGGTCACATAGCAGAAGGAGCGGTTGGTCGCGCCGTTGCTCTTGAGCAGGATATCCTGACCTCGGACGATGTTCGCGATGAACTGTGCCCATACGCGGTCGTCATCCAGTCGGCTCGCGCCGAAGATGTAGCTCGGGCGAACGATGCGGATATTCATCTCGTACTGCTTTGAGTAGCTGGCGGCTAAGGTTTCCGCCGCGCGCTTGCCGATGGCGTAGCAGCTCTTGTAGGAGGTAAAGTCGACGTAACCGTTGTCGTCCTCCTCGATATAGGGCTTGCCGGTATGCAGGGTACCGTAGACCTTCAGAGAGGATACGATCAAGGAAGCCTCGCTCCCGCTTGCCTTTGCGAAGTTCAGCGCGTTTTCGGTACCGCTGAGGTTCGCGCTGATGGTGCCGACAGGATCGCGCTCGAACTCGATCGCGCTCGCCTGGGAAGCTGCGTGGATGACAAAATCCGCGCGCTCGGCTTTGATCGGCTCGGTGATATCCTGCACGATCAGCTCGACGTCGTCACGCTCCAAAAGCTTACCGAACTTCTTCTTCGCGAAGTCGCCGAAACGCTCCAGCGCAAGCACCTTGATGTTATCACCGTAGAGATCGTTTCTCAGCAGGATGCCGCAGGTCATGTAGTAGCCGATGAAGCCGCCCGCGCCTGTCAGCAGCAGGGTCTTGCCCTTGAGCTTGTCCCAAGAGATCGGGGCATTGGCGATATCCTCAAGGTTCATATAAATACTCTTTTTGACGTAGTCTTTTACCTTATAATCCATACTTCAACTCCTCCTTCGCGAATTTCTTGTAATTCTCATAGTAATACTGGGAACGCAGGGTGGTCAGATCCTCGGGGGTCGTGACCTTGATGTTGAAGCGTTCGCCGAGGAAGATATGAACAGGCTCGCCCAGCTCGATGAACAGCTCGCTGGAGGAGACAGGGCTTAAGATCCCGCGCTTATACGCTTGATCATGTGCCCAGAGGATTCGCTCCATGGTATAGCCCTGCGGCGCCTGGGTAATGTACATGGTCGAGCGCTGGTAGCTCTTGCCGCAGGTCTTGCCGTCCTCGCTGTAGAGCAGGCTGTCGATGGACGGGGTAACGGGTACGGCGGTCTTATACTTTTTTGTTTCAAGGATACAGTCGGTAATGAGCTTTTCCGACAGCATCGGACGCACACCGTCACAGATGAGGATGATATCCTCGGGATCGCGGGAGAACTCGTGAGTCGCGACAACGCCGTTGTGGATGGAATCAAAACCGTTCGCGCCGCCGGGTACAATGGACTTGACCTTTTGGACGTTGAACTTCTCGATCAAGCTCTCCAGATGATCGATCCAGTCCTCTTTACAGGCGACAACGATATGGTCGACCATCGGGTGACGGGCAAAGTGCTCCATCGTGTGGATGATGATGGGCTTACCGCCCACCTCTAAAAACTGCTTGGGGAGATCGACGGACTTCATACGCGCGCCGATTCCGCCCGCAAATAACATTGCGGTAATCATAATCAATCACTTTCCTTATCCGGAACCTCCGCAGAGGTATAATAACACATGGTTATATTATCACAGAACCGACAGCGTTGTCAACAGATAAGAAAAAAGGAGCCGTAAAGCTCCTTTTATGCGAAGAAAATATTCTTGACAAAGATCTCGATCCCGATCAGGATAAGGATGATACCGCCGACGATCTCGGCGTGCCTGAAGATCCCGCCGAAGCGTTTGCCGATCCACAGCCCGAACAGGCAGATGACAAAGGTCACCGCCGCGATGATCAGCGACGCTGTCAGCGCCGACGGCAGCTCATACTCGGCGAGCGTAAAGCCCACCGAAAGCGCGTCGATCGCCGTCGCGATCCCCTGCAGCAGCAAAACGCCTACCGTCAGCCGCCGCACTTCGTCCTCCTCTTTTCCGCGCGCGCAGTCGACGATCATCTTGATCCCGATGAAGAGCAGCAGCGCCAGCGCGATATACGGCACGAACCGCTCGATCACGCCGAACCATCCGACCACCGTGCGGACAAGCAGCCATCCAATCATCGGCATGAGGAACTGGAAGAAACTGTATGTCCCCGCGACAGCGGAACATTTCAGCGGCCGCATTTTCGGCTCCGCAAGGCCGTTCGCGATCGACACCGAGAACGCGTCCATCGCCAGCCCCACGCCCAGCAGTATGGAATTGAAGAGAAACAGCCACATGAAAAACAGCTCACTTTTTGCAGAGATATAGCCACTGACAGTCCCGACAGACCTCGGTCAGTCGGGAACATCCGATGATCCTATCATATGCGCGACGAGGCAGATCATGCCAGGGGAGCGTCCCGCCGACAGAAAGCGCCATCAAAGACAACGCCCTTTTGTCGATCCCGCGCACCTTGTCATCCGTATCACAAACGCCGTCCGTGTTGTGTGGGCATTTTTCGCAGATCACATCACAGCCGCCCGTAAGGGTAACCATAGGGTCGTTCCTTTGCAGATGTTCGACGACCCCGGTCATGTGCCGGACAAACTCCTCGCTGTAGCCCTTGCCCTCAAAGAAGCTGATACACAGCGCGTGATGCGGTCGCAGAAAGAGCGGCTCGCTCACAGCTTGACGACCTTGGAGAGGCGGTTTGACAGGATCATCGCCAGCGCGATCTTCACGCCGTCGGGGATGAGGAACGGTACCACACAGAGCATCAAGGATTCGCCGATCCCCATACCCGTCACGACCATGAACCAGATCGTGCCGATGAGGTAACATACGAGAACGCCCAGCACCATCGCGACGGTCAGCGGCAGCGCCTTGCGCTCCCATTTATCCGCAGCGAGTCCGATGATCAGCGCCGCGGGGATGAAACCGATGATATAGCCGCCGGTAGGTCCGGCAAGGATACCGACGCCGCCCGTCATGCCCGCGAATACGGGAACGCCGACCGCGCCCAGCAATACATAGATCAAAACGCTGAGCGTCCCGCGCTTCCAGCCTAACATCGCCGCAGCAAGGCACACGGCAAAGGTCTGCAGGGTGATCGGAACCTCGCCGATCGGGATACTCAAGATGGAACAGACCGCGATCAGCGCGGCGAACATCGCGGTAAAGACCAGATCCTTGACCGCGTTTTTAGATGAACTTTTCTGTTTGTCTTGGGTTTGTGCCGACATAAAAATACCTCTTTTCCAAATGTAGTTTCATTATACCCTATCCGCCCTGTAAAGTCAATCGACCGACCTGCCGTCATTCCTTTGATTGATATTGAACGTTTTTTGTGAATTATGAATAGAAATGGCCGTCAAAACTCTCCATTCGGCGAATTGCCTTTTACATTTCTATATGTTATTATTAATAATGTATAAAATCGTTTCATAATATTTGTGTGATTTTAGCACTTTAGCCAGCGAAAGAATGTGATAATAATATGAGGAAAATCATCCCGATCAACAACGGTTGGGAATTCACTCCCGACTTTTCAGAAGACTTTTTATCGGGCGGCGGTACCGCTCAGACAGTCCGTCTGCCGCACACCTGCGCGGTCACGCCGTTCCACTACTTTGACGAGAGCGTCTACCAGATGGTCTGCGGTTACCGCAAGCGACTCGATCTGAGCGACGCCGAGGGCAGGCGGGTATTCATCCGCTTCGGCGCGGCGGCACACTATGCCAAGATCTACCTCGACGGCGTATTCATCGGCGAGCATTTCGGCGGTTACACGGCGTTCGAGCTGGAGCTTCATCCCGATAATCCAAAGCCCTTGCTGTGCGTAGAGCTCGACACGCGCGAAAGTCTCGACATCCCGCCCTTCGGTCATGTGATCGACTACATGACCTACGGCGGACTGTACCGCGAGGTACAGCTCGAATACCGCAGCGAGAGCTACATCTCCGACCTGTTCCCGAAGCCCTCGATCCCGAAAAATGTCCGCGTATCCCCCCGCACAAAAGACAAGCTGATCGCGGGGCTGACCTTTGAGGGAACGATCGACTGTGAGATAGAGACCGTCGGAGAGGCTGACGCGCTGCGGCTGTATCTCACCCAAAAGGACGACAACAAGGTGATCTGTGAGAAAACCTGCTGTGTATGCGACGACTTTACGCTGACAGCGCCCGCCGTTCACCTCTGGGATATCAAAAGCCCCGTGCTGTACGACCTGCACGCCGAGCTGATCAAAAACGACAAGGTCATCGACACCGTTTGCCGCCGGATCGGCTTCCGCAGAGCGGGCTTCAAGGCGGACGGCTTCTACCTCAACGGCAGAAAGGTGAAGCTGCGCGGGCTCAACCGTCACCAGAGCTTCCCCTACGTCGGTTACGCGATGCCGCAGAGTATGCAAAAGCTGGACGCGGACATCCTCAAAAACGAGCTGGGCTGTAACGCGGTCAGGACCTCCCACTATCCCCAGTCGCACCACTTCATCGACCGCTGCGACGAGCTGGGATTGCTGGTCTTTACCGAGACCCCGGGCTGGCAGAACATCGGCGACGAGAGCTGGAAGGATCAGGCGGTCGCTACCACCGCCGAGATGGTGCGCGAGTACCGCAGCCATCCGTCGATCTTCCTCTGGGGCGTTCGTATCAACGAGAGCAAGGACGACCACGACTTTTACGTCCGCACCAACGCGGTCGCGCATGAGCTTGATCCCACCCGTCCGACAGGCGGCGTACGCTGTCACAAGAAAAGCGAGCTGCTGGAGGACGTTTACACCTACAACGACTTTGTCCACGACGGCGTGCAGCCCGGCTGTGAGCCGAAAAAGGCTGTCACCTCCGATATGGATAAGCCCTATCTGATCTCTGAGTACGGCGGTCATATGTACTCCACCAAGGGCTTTGACGACGAGGAACACCGCCTCGAACACATGCTCCGTCACGCGCGCGTGCTGGACGCAGTCAGCTCCCATGACGACATCGCGGGCTCGTTCGGATGGTGCTTCTTCGACTATAACACCCACAAAGAATTCGGCTCGGGCGACCGTATCTGCTACCACGGCGTGTGCGATATGTTCCGCAACAAAAAATTCGCCGCCGAGCTTTACGCCGCACAGCAGGACAGGATCCCCGTCCTCAAGGTCAGCTCGTCGATGGATATCGGCGACCATCCCGCCACCAACCGCGGACGCGTCTACATTCTCACTAACGCCGACAGCGTGCGCTTCTATAAAAACGACAGCTTCATCCACGAGTACACCCACGCGGATTCTTCCTTCAAAAATCTGAGATATCCGCCGATCGAGATCACCGACTACATCGGCGACCAGATCGCGAAGGGCGAGAATTTCACCGAAAAACAGGCGGAATACGTCAAGGACATCCTCAACGAATCCTCCCGCTTCGGCATGAACAATCTCTCCGCCGACGGCAAGCGCAAGGCGGCATGGCTGATGATGCGCTACGGCATGGACGCCGACGCGGCGTACCGTCTGTACGGCAAGTACATCGGCAACTGGGGCGACGATTCCATCCTCTACCGCTTTGAAGCGATCAAGGATGGCAAGGTGATCGAAACGCTCGACGTTTCTCCCTTTGAAAAACGCGTTCTTGTCGCTGACGTCGACCACACCGAGCTTGTCGAGGGCGATACCTACGACGTCGCGGCGGTACGCATCCGCATGACCGACCAAAACGGCAACACCCTGCCCTACTACAACGGCGCTGTCAGCGTACAGCTCAGCGGCAACGCGGAGTTGATCGCGGAAGATCCCGTCCTGCTCAGAGCAGGCGCGGGCGGCGTCTATATCCGCACCATCGCCAAGAGCGGCAAGGCGACGCTGACAATATCAGCACAGGGCGCGGAGCCGATCACCATCGAATTCACCGTCACATCCGAGGAGGGATAACATGAACGATAAAAGTAAGTTGATCTTCGGAAACCAAATCAGCGCGAAAGACTACAAAAAAGCGCTGAACTCGAAGAAAAAATATCTAAAAAAATACGGCGACGACAGCAAAAAGGCTTACGCCGCAAAGCTGGTCGAAAACGCGACGCTCCATCAGCCGCTCGGCGTGCTGGATATCCGCGTCGGAGAGGGAGAAGCAGACATCCCCTTTGATACCGAGAAGGGGATCATCGTCGGCAACATCCGCATGGGCTTCGGTCACTACCGCATCTCGATCGCGATGGCTTCTGCCGCCCACGCGCTGGGCTACACCCCCTACTGGATGGATCTGAACTCTTATAAAGACACCACCTGCACCAAGGTCATCGGCGCACAGAACGATCTGTACAGCCTCGGCTCGCGTCTGAGCCAAAAGAGCAGGCTGTTCAACAAATTCGTATGGGAACCGATGAACTATGAGGGCTTCAGGCAGCTTTCCTACAATGCCTCCGACCAAAAGAACGCCGAGCTGATGGCGCCCGTGTTCCACAGCGTTCCCAAGGACATCCCGCTGATCGGCACGCATGTCTGGCCGGCACAGGCAGCGCTGCACGCGGGGATGAAGCATGTTGTCAACGCGATCCCCGACAACTGGCCGATGGCGCTGCACCTCGCCGAGGGCGCGACCCACACCATCCAGACCCATCAAAGCTACATGGGCTACCGCATCCTCAACGGCTTTCGCAAAAAGGAGGTCTTAAAGCCTATGCCGGCAAAAGACCTCGTCTACACGGGCCACTACATCGACCATGAGCTGGTCGCGAATATCGAAAAAGACTGTGACGCGCGTATGAACCGCAAGAAAAACGGCGAGCCGATGCGCTTCTTACTCACCATCGGCGGCGCGGGCGCACAGCGCGAGCTGTTCGCAGCGGTCATCAAATACCTGCTCCCTGCCGTCAAGGAAAAGAGAGCCGCCCTCTATGTCAACGTCGGCGACTATAAGGCAGTATGGGAAGAACTGGTGAACGAGATCCCCGAGCTGGCCGCGCTCTCTACCACCCACTTCAACGACTGGACGGATACCAACACCTTTGCCGAAAACGCGCTGATCGCTCCCGTCGAGGGCGTGCACGCGTTCTGGCACGAGAACATCTTTGAAGCGGTCTACTGCACCAACATCCTCATGCGCTCGGCGGACGTTCTGCTGACAAAGCCCAGTGAGCT
>CADAUE010000052.1 GCA_902790985.1 uncultured Ruminococcus sp. | reverse complement strand
GTTCCCTATAAGGTAAAAAAGATTGAAATGCCCGCTCAGTTTGCTGCTGCGCAGCAACGAGCGATGGCTATGCGAAATGCGCGCGTAGCGCGATTTCTTGTTTGATTTGTCATCGCGAGTCGCCGTAACGGCGACATGACAATTTCAACAGAATATGAGTGTTATTGCGAGACCCGCAAGGGCTGTGGCAATCTCAACTCAATATGAATGTCATTGCGAGACCCGCAAGGGCTGTGGCAATCTCAACTCACTATGACTGTCATTGCGAAGCCCGCAAGGGCTGTGGCAATCTCAACCTTTATGATGTAAGGAGATATGTAAAATGATCAATGTAGAGTTAAAAGGCGGCGTTGTACAACAGTTTGAAGAGAACATCACGCCCGCCGAAATCGCGAAGTCCATTTCCATGGGACTGTACAGAAACGTATGCGCCGCTTTGGTCGACGGCAAGGTATGCGATCTGCGCACCGAGCTGACCGCCGACTGCAAGGTGGAGCTGTTGACCTTTGACGATGATGAAGGCAAGCAGGCGTTCTGGCACACCACCTCCCATATCATGGCGCAGGCGATCAAGCGCCTGTATCCCGAGACAAAGCTTGCGATCGGACCTTCGATCGACGAGGGCTTCTACTATGATTTTGACGTCGAGAAGCCCTTTGATAACGATGATCTTCAGAAGATCGAAGCTGAGATGAAGAAGATCGTCAAGTCTGGTATTGAGATCAGCCGCTTTGAAAAAGCGCCCGACGACGCGATCGCGTATCTCGAAGAGCTGGGTGAGCCTTATAAGGTAGAGCTGGCGCAGGAGCACGCCGGTAAGGGCGAGCCGATCAGCTTCTACAAGCAGGCGGAATTTGTCGACCTGTGCGCGGGTCCTCACCTCATGTCCGTCGCTCCCGTTAAAGCATTCAAGTTGACGAACTGCACCGGCGCTTACTGGCGCGGTGATTCGACCAAACAGCAGATGTGCCGCGTTTACGGTATTTCGTTCCCGAAGGCTGCGATGCTGGAGGAGTACATCACCCGCTGTGAAGAAGCCTTGAAGCGCGATCATAATAAGCTCGGCAGAGAGCTGGAGCTGTTCACCACCGTAGATTACATCGGTCAGGGCCTGCCGATCATGCTGCCCAAGGGCGCGCGTGTTATCCAGCTGTTGCAGCGTTTTGTCGAGGATCTTGAGCAGAAAAACGGTTGGCAGCTGACAAAGACTCCGTTTATGGCAAAATCCGATCTCTATAAGATCAGCGGTCACTGGGATCATTACCAGGACGGCATGTTCATCCTCGGTGATCCCGACAGCGAGGACGACGTTTACGCGCTGCGTCCGATGACCTGTCCGTTCCAGTATCAGGTGTTCCTCAACCGCGGCAGGAGCTATCGCGACCTGCCTATGAGATTGAATGAAACCTCCACCTTGTTCCGTAATGAAGCCAGCGGTGAGATGCACGGTTTGATCCGTGTGCGCCAGTTCACCATTTCCGAGGGTCATCTCATGTGTACCCCCGAACAGCTCGAGGGCGAGTTCGAGCACTGCTTGAACCTCGCGATCTATTGCTTAAAGACCCTCGGTCTGTATGAGGATGTTTCCTACCGCTTCTCCCAGTGGGATCCGAACGACCGTGAAAAGTACATCGGCACCGAGGAAGAGTGGAACAACGTGCAGGGCATGATGGGCAAGATCCTTGACGACCTCGGTATCGACTACAAGATCGGTATCGGTGAAGCGGCGTTCTACGGTCCGAAGCTCGATATCCAGATCAAGAACGTATTCGGAAAGGAAGATACCCTCATCACCATCCAGATCGATCCGATGATCGCCGAAAAATTCGGCATGGAATATGTCGACCGCGACGGTGTGAAGAAGCATCCGTTCATCATCCACCGTACCTCGATCGGCTGCTATGAGCGCACCCTCGCTCTGTTGATAGAGAAGTACGCCGGCGCGTTCCCGTTGTGGCTCGCTCCCGTACAGGTCAAGCTGCTTCCGATCGCGGATCGTCATCTTGACCGCCTGTATGAGATCAAGAAAGCTCTGGATGATATGGGTATGCGCACCGAGGTCGATGATCGCAGCGAGAAGATCGGATATAAGATCCGTGAAGCCCAGATGCAGAAGATCCCGTACATGGTCATCATCGGCGACAAGGATATCGAGAACAACACCGTTTCCATCCGCCATCGCAAGGACGGCGACCTCGGCTCGATGTCGCTCGAGGACTTCATGGCGAAGATGAAGGAAGAGATCGATACCAAAGAGATCAAATAATAGAGGCAGGTAACCGTTGAGCAGAAAACTGAGAAATCTCAAACCGAAAAAAGTGAATCGCGGCGCTTTTGAAGAACAGAAGCAGCGAGAGGAGAACGCGGCGCAGAACCAACGCGCGCTGTTGTTCATCCTTCCGCTGGTGATGCTCGCGATCCTCGCGGTCGGTATCTTCTTCGGCTTCAAGTTTTATCAGAATACCGCCAACGAGCTGACTCCCGTCGCGCCGTCAGAGTATAACGACGACGCTGCACTGTATGATAACCCCGTGCTGTTGAAGTCTGTTAACTCCGCGTCACCTCTTAAAGAGAGCTTTGTGCCCGAGGTGACGGAGAGCTGCGGGATCGAGATCTCACCCGTTGCCGCTTTGAGTCTTGAAAAGCTGGTGAGCGACGCAAAGGATAACGGTTATGATCTGATGGTCGTCGAGGGATATGTCTCCTATAACGATCAGAAAGAGCGCTATGAGAGCGCGGTGCGGGAGTATCGCAAAAAGTCCGACGTCAGCCTCGTCATGGCGGAGGCTTCCGTCAAAAAGGAAACGCCGCCCGAAGGGGAGAGCGAGCAGCAGACGGGTCTGGTCGTTTATCTGACTGTTAAGACCGACGGCAAGTTCGCCGATACGCCCGCGTACGCGTGGCTGACCCGCCACTGTGTCGATTACGGCTTTATCCTTCGATATCCCGAGAAAGAGAATGCCGGAGGTATCGCGTATTCGTCCCATCTGTTCCGTTACGTCGGCAGGGAGTACGCCTACAAAATGCGCGCGCTCGATATGAATTTTGACGAGTTTATCGCATATATGGCGGCGAAGTAGCGCGGTTTACTGTGATTCGATCCAAAAAAAGATAAAAAAAGTCTTGCATTTTGAAGATTGTTAGTGTATAATTACTTTGTTATACCACGGCTATATGTGAAAGAGGTGAATGAAATGCAGGAAAAGATCCATCCTAACTATGCTCAGACTACCATTACCTGTGCTTGCGGTAATGTTATTGAGACCGGTTCGACTAAGAAGGATATCCGTGTTGAAATTTGCTCCAAGTGCCACCCGTTCTTTACCGGTAAACAGAAGCTTGTTGATACAGGCGGCCGTGTTGACCGTTTCAAGAAGCGCTTCGGTATGGAGAAATAATGATCATGAGCTTAAGGCGGTACATCGGTACCGCCTTATTAATTGTATAGTGAGTTATGGAAACTTATAAAACTGTCAGAGAGTTCGCCTTTGATGAGCTGGTCGAGAAGCGTTCCCGCTTCATCGGCTACTGCAAGCCTGTGAAAACGCAGGACGAGGCGATCGCTTTTATCAATGAGATCAAAACGAAACACTGGGACGCGCGGCATAATGTCTACGCTTACGTGATCAAAGACGAAGGAGTCTCGCGCTACAGCGACGATAACGAGCCGCAGGGTACCGCGGGGATCCCCGTACTGGACGCGATCCGCAAGCGAAACATCACCGACTGCGTCGTGGTCGTCACCCGCTATTTCGGCGGTGTGTTGCTGGGTGCAGGCGGCTTGGTGCGCGCCTATTCCTCCGCGGCTAAGCTTGCGATCGACGCCGCCCGGGAGCGAGAGATGGAGATGTGTTCCGTCTGCTCCCTGCGCTGTTCCTATACGATGTACGGCAAGATCCCGTCACTGGTCGCAAAGTACGGCGGCGCTGTTGACGATTCGGATTTTGCCGACGAAGTGTCGATCACCTTCCATCTGCCCGAGGATCATCTTTCGTCGTTCAATAAGTCGCTCAGCGAAGAATCTTCGGGAAAGTATGCGGCAGAAGAGATAAAGAAAGAATTTTTTGATAAAGTTAAGAATTAAAAAGGGTATTTGGCGTTTTTTGCGTAAATAATATATGTGACTTTCGTTTTTTCGCACGATTACTGTCTTTGCGAGCTGTGAATGTTGATTTGGAGTAGTTATGCCTCGTTTATCGGATGAATTTATCAGTGAAATCAAATATCGCAACGACCTCGGCGAGCTGGCGGCTTCCTATATGCAGCTCAAACGCCGCGGCAGGAACCTGGTCGGGCTTTGTCCGTTCCACGGTGAAAAAACGCCTTCGTTCAATATCTATACGGAGAACGGCTCTTTTTACTGCTTTGGCTGCGGTACGGGCGGCGATATTATCACCTTCGTCATGAAGATCGAGAACCTTGACTATATGGAGGCGGTGAAATTCCTTGCCGAGCGTGCCGGGATGACCATGCCCGAGGATGACTATGACGATTCGATGGGTAAGCTGCGCACCCGTATCTATGAAGCGAACCGTGAGGCGGCGCGCTTCTTTTACGGTAAGCTGATGTCCAAGGAAGGCGCGGAGGGTCTGCGTTATCTGCGCAACCGAGGACTTGCCGACAGCACTATCCGCCATTTCGGGCTGGGCTTTGCGCCGGATGAGCGCTTTTCCTTAGGAAATCATCTGCGGTCACGCGGATTCAGTGAAGCCGAGATGATCGCCGCGAATCTGGTGTTCAAGTCTCGATCGGGCAACTCGGTGCTGGATCGGTTCTATAACCGAGTGATGTTCCCGATCATCGACGTGCGCGGCAACGTCATCGCTTTCGGCGGTCGCATCATGTCAGATCAGAAGCCGAAGTATCTGAACACCTCCGACACGCCGGTGTTCAACAAGAGCGCCAATCTGTTCTCGCTGAACAACGCCAAGAACAGCAAGTCCGATTCGCTGATCCTTTGCGAGGGATATATGGACGTCATCTCGTTGAATCAAGCGGGTTTCACCAACGCCGTCGCCACCCTCGGCACGGCGCTGACCTCCGACCAGGCGTCGCTGATGAAGCGCTACTGCAAAGAGGTCATCCTCTGTTATGACGCGGATGAAGCCGGTCAAAAGGCGACTGCCCGCGCGATCAACATCCTGCGCGGCGTAGGACTGCCGGTTCGGGTCATCAGTATCCCCGACGGCAAAGACCCCGACGAGTTTATCCGCCGCCACGGTGACAAGGGTCACGCGGCGTTTCAGAATGTTCTCGACAGCAGCGGCAACGATATGGATTATCGTCTGCAAAAGCTCAAAACGAACTTTGACATGGACAGTCCGCAGGGTAAGCTCGACTATCTTAACGAGGGTGTCAAGCTCTTATGCGAGCTGGATAATCCTATGGAACGCGAGCTGTACGCTTCAAAGCTGAGCGATGATACGGGTGTTTCCAGAGATTCGATCCTCGAACAGGTCAAGATCGGACTGCGACGCAAGGAGAAAAGTCGCGATAAGCAACGCTTTTCTAAGATGCAGCGCGATCTTTCGGGTCGCGACGATAAGGTCAATCCTCAGCGCGCCGATAATCTGCGCGTAACAACCGCCGAGGAAAACCTCATTACATATCTGGTGAAAAATCCGGACAAGCTGACCTACATCCACGAGAAAGTATCGCCCGACGATTTTTCCACCGACTTCAACCGCAAGCTTTACGCTTATTTTTCTGATAAGATCCTCAAGAATCAAGATCCGATGACGACCGTCACGGCGGACTTTTCTTCACAGGAAAGCTCCAAGATCTTCTACATCGTTAACGCCAGAGAGAATTTTGCGAATACCCCGCAGGCGCTTGACGAATATATCGGTATCATCCTCAAGGAAAAGGCGAAGCCTTCTGAGAGTGAGATAAAGAACAGTTCTTCCGACGAGTTTGCTGATTTCTTCAGCCGTTTAAAGAACGATCACAGGTAAATACAAGGTATTATGGAAAGGATGGATGCGCTATGGCAGCAAATGAAAAGAAGAGCCTTCTGAAAGAACTTACCGACCTTGCCAAGACCAAGGGAAATATTTCGAACCAAGATATACTCGACGCGATCGGAGAGATGGACATCGACCCCGAACAGCTTGAAAAGCTTTACGACGCTTTGGAATCGGCAGGCATCGAGATCGTTGAGACCGACCTCGAAGAGGATCTCAACCTCGATAACCTCAATATCACTGAATCCGTGAAGGATGAGGACGGCACATCAGATTCCTCTTCTGTCGATAACGCCGACAATATCTCGATCGACGACCCCGTCAAGGTCTACCTCAAAGAGATCGGACGCGTTCCGCTGCTTACTCCCGAAGAGGAGGTAGAGCTTGCGATCAGGATCTCCGAGGGCGACGTCAACGCCAAGAAACGCCTTTCTGAGGCTAATCTGCGCCTGGTCGTCAGTATCGCGAAGCGTTATCTCGGTCGCGGTATGCACTTCCTCGATCTGATCCAGGAGGGCAACCTCGGTTTGATCAAGGCGGTCGAAAAGTTCGATTATACCAAGGGCTTCAAGTTCTCGACCTACGCGACATGGTGGATCCGTCAGGCGATCACCCGCGCGATCGCGGATCAGGCGCGTACCATCCGTATCCCTGTTCACATGGTCGAGACCATCAACAAGGTCAAGAAGGTTTCTTCTCAGCTTTTGCACCAGAACGGCAGAGAACCCTCCGCCGATGAGATCGCGGAGGAGCTGAATATGCCTGTCGATAAGGTGCGCGAGATCATGCGCGTGGCGCAGGAGCCTGTCTCTCTCGAGACGCCGATCGGTGAGGAGGAGGACAGCCATCTGGGCGACTTCATCCCCGACGACGACGCTCCCGCTCCGGCTGATGCGGCTTCTCACACAATGCTGCGTGAACAGCTCATGGAGGTGCTCGACACGCTGACCCCCCGTGAAGAAAAGGTGCTCCGCCTGCGCTTCGGTCTGGAGGACGGCAGAAGCCGTACCCTCGAAGAGGTCGGCAAGGAGTTCAATGTTACCCGTGAGCGTATCCGTCAGATCGAGGCGAAGGCGCTGCGTAAGCTCCGCCATCCGTCTCGCTCGAAGAAGCTCAAGGACTTTTTGGATTAATCGATGACATACGAAGAGTGCGGCGCGATCCTTGATGAGATCGCCGATTCGCTTCCCCTTGAGCTGTATCGGGAGTTGAACGGAGGCATCGTGCTGGAGGACGGCGTGCGCTATCACTGGTACGCTCAAAACAACGACCTGTACATACTCGGCGTTTATGTGCGCGATAACCTCGGCAAGTCGATCAAGATCTACTACGGCAGTATCGTGCGCGTCTACCGCAACAAAACGCTTGACGAATACCGTGAGATCCTCAAGAGGATTTTGGTGCATGAGGTAAGACATCACAACGAGTACCTTGCCGGTGCGGACGATCTCGAGTATTATGACGACGAACAGATCAGCAAGTATCTTGCTTCCAAGGGCTATACCATCAAATGATATACAAAAAACCTCTGCGTACCATTTGACGCAGAGGTTTTTCGGTATGAAGGGGTAAAAATAATGGTAGATATCTTGTGAGAGATCAGGCAATCGCTTCACCGAGAGCCTTACACTGAGCGACGCCTTCGTCGTCCGGCTCTTCGTTGACGATCAGCGGTTCTGTCGCGAGGACAGCGCCCGCTCCTTTGCAGCTTTCTTCCCAGTTGCGCATCCATTCGCCGTCGCCCCAGCCATAAGAGCCGAACAGAGCGATCTTCTTGCCGCTGAGCGCGGGTAATACGGCGTCGAACATGGGCTGGAACTCGTCTTCCTCCAGTACCTCGTCGCCCATAGCGGGGCAGCCGAACGCGATCGCGTCATACTGTGCGACCTGATCCGCGCCGAAGTCAGCGGGGGAGAGCAGAGCGACGTCAGCGCCCTTAGCCTTCGCGCCTTCCGCTACAGCGTTCGCCATAGCCTCGGTGTTGCCGGTACCGCTCCAAAATACAATTGCGATGTTTGCCATGATGTGTTTCTCCTTTATAGAAAATATTTGATATAATAATATCCGTTATGATACCGCCACGACCATTTTCTCAAAACAATTGTGCCGGGCGTAGCTGCACTGATAACAGCGCGTGCATTTTTTATACATCCTAAACTTCTTCTCGGCTTCTTCTACGTTACCGTAGACCTTCCATGTGCCTACGCATTTGGCACACTGCGCTTTGTTCATGATGAAGCCGTAGACGTCGACAGGAGGATATCCGAGGAAAAGTCCGATCTCATGCGGAAATTCAGCATTTTCGGTCAGCCTTGCCTGCAACTCGGCGATACAGCGCGCGACGCTTTCGACGGGATAACCCAGCTGTGACAGGATCTCAGCGGCGAGAGGATCGGACAGGTCGCGCATGAGATACGAAGGACGGCAGAGGTACAACAGCGCTCGTTGACCATCATATTTGAGTATCATGAGCCTTAGGTGACACGGGACAAGGATCCTGTTGAGCTCCCGTACCGAGCGGTACAATTCCTCTTTGTCGCTGCAGGGGTATCCGAAAAGATTTGCGGTTTTCAGCCCCGCCATTGTCGGCGCGCATTTAGCAATCACGTTATCTTTCAGCATAATAGCTCCTGTTTATAAGATGGTTAGCAGCAGCTAACTGTTATTATTGTAGCAGTTTTTCAGCGATTGTTCAATGTATATTATCGCCAAAGATAGGGCAGATAAACATGAAATCTTTGGATAAAGTTAGCAACAGCTAACCGATGGTGTCCATCCAACATCTATCACGCTTTAACTTGTGAATAAATATTTTAACAATGTATATATATTTCTATTTACTTTTTGGTTTTCGTATGGTAAAATTGTAAAGTAAGAAAATGTTGGATATTCTTTTTAAGCGGAGGAGTAGCACTATGCCCACAAAGCCGAATGCAGAATTTACTAAGGATTTATACAGAGCCATCCTTACCCTTAAGACCGAGGAGGAGTGCGAAGCATTCTTCAAGGATCTTTGTACGATCCCCGAGCTCAAAGCCCTGTCCCAGCGTTTTGCCGTTGCGATGATGCTTGACAAGAACATGGTATATAACAAGATCGTGGAGGCAACCGGCGCTTCTACCGCAACGATCAGCCGCGTCAAGCGTTCGCTGGATTATGAGAACGCCGGCGGTTACAGCATGGTATTCGAGCGCATGAAGGACGAAAAATGAGCGGATATCATATCTTCTCTCAGTTCTATGACAATCTGACCTTTAATGTGGATTATAAAAAACGCGCTGATTATATTCAGAGCGTTTTATCTTTATGCGGTCATGAGATGGGGCTGACGCTCGATCTCGCATGCGGTACGGGATCGCTGACGCTGGAGCTCAAGCGCAGAGGTGTGGATATCTTCGGGATCGACGGTTCATATGATATGCTCAGTATCGCGATGGACAAGGCGTATGACGAGGAACTGGAGCTGCTGTTCCTCTGTCAGCAGATGGAGAATCTTGATCTGTACGGTACGATCGACACCTGTATCTGTACGCTCGACAGCTTGAACCATATCACCGACAAGGCGCGATTGCAGCTGGTTTTTGACAAAGTCGCCCTGTTCATGAATCCCGACGGTACCTTTCTCTTTGATGTGAATACTGTTTTTAAGCATAAAAATATCCTCGCGAACAATACCTTTGTCTACGACACCGAGGACGTTTACTGCGTATGGCAAAATTCTTTGAAAGAAAATAATATCGTCGATATCGATCTCGATCTCTTTGAGCGTGAGGGAGAAGCCTATCGCCGTTTCAGTGAACATTTCAAAGAGCGCGCCTATGAGATCGACGAGCTGAAGGAAATGTTAGAGAAATCCGGCTTCAAGATTGTCGGCGTGTATAATGATATGACGACCGATCCGCTGAGCGATGACGCCGACCGTGCTGTGTTCGTCGCGCGGATCAGAGAAGCGATCAACAAAATGCAGGGGTGACCGTTTGTCATCCGCAGAATGATTGAGATAGTAACGAAACGCGTTTGTCTTCAAACGAGCAATGCTCGTCCCTACGATTGTATTTGAAAGGAACATAACGATTATGGATAAGATCATCAGATGCATCACCTGTGACGGAGCGGTGATGGTTTCCGCAATAGATTCGACCGACATCGCCTATAAAGCGAGCGTTATCCACCGCACAAGTCCCGTAGCTTCTGCGGCGCTGGGCAGACTGCTTTCCGCGACGTCCATGATGGGAGCGCAGCTGAAATCGACCAAATCGACTGTCAACATCCGCTTTGAGGGAGACGGCGAGCTGGGCGCGTTCATGGCGGTCGCCGACAGCAACGGCAACGTCAAGGGCTTTGTAACGAATCCTAAGTGTCCGACGACCCATTATGAGAACGGCAAGCTGAATGTCGCCGCGGCGGTAGGTCAAGGTATCATCAGCGTGATGAAGGATTTTGGTGAGGGAGAGCCGTATATCGGCAAGATCCCGATCGTATCCGGCGAGATCGCCGAGGATATCACGAACTACTATGCGACGAGTGAGCAGATCCCTACGGTCTGCGCCTTAGGTGTATTGATCGACAAAGAAAGCGAACAGGTGCTTTTGTCCGGCGGTCTGCTGATCCAGCTTTTGCCGGGCGCTGACGACAGCACGATCGATAAGATCGAAGAGAATGTCGCTCAGCTCGATTCTGTTACAACAATGCTTGCGAAGGGTATGACCGCCTTTGATATGTGCAAAGTGGCTTTAGACGGTTTTGAGGTCGAGGTACTGGATGAGTTCGAAGTCAAGTATGTCTGCGGCTGTTCCCGGGAGAAGATCCATCATCTGATCG
>CADAUE010000051.1 GCA_902790985.1 uncultured Ruminococcus sp. | reverse complement strand
GCCCCAATCCCTTGACGATAGAACCATTCTCATAGTACACACCGTCGACGACGCCGTTTTTGAGGATCATCTTACCTTCGGCGTCAAAGTAATAGGTGCCGGAGGTAAAGTAGCCCTTGGTCATTTCTTCGTTGAAGTAGCGGCTGGTGCTGATGTCGACCTGACCGTTCTTCTTGACATAGTAGAACGCGCCGTTGTATTGGATCAACCCCAATCCCTTGACGATAGAACCATTCTCATAGTACACACCGTCGACGACGCCGTTTTTGAGGATCATCTTACCCTCAGCGTCAAAGTAATAGGTGCCGGAGGTAAAGTAGCCCTTGGTCATTTCCTCGTTGAAGTAGCGGCTGGTGCTGATGTCGACCTGACCGTTCTTCTTGACGTAGTAGTAAGCGCCGTCATACTGAACCAATCCCAATCCCTTGGCAAGAGAGCCGTTGACATAAAAACATCCGTCAATCACGCCCTGTTTGAAGATGATGCGTCCGTCGGATTCAAAGCTATAGACGCCGGCATTGAGCAGACCGTTTGTCTTATCTTCTACGATATTCAAGCTGCTGCCGTTATATACCTGTCCGCGCATACCGATATAGTAATAGTCTCCTTGATAATCAATCACGCCCGCGTTCTTTGTGAGAACGCCGTCGACATAATAGTAGCCGTTGTAGATACCGCTGAACTTACCCTCGGAGTTTCCGTTATCGTCGATCCGGTAGAGGAAAGTCCCGCTGCCGTCCGGCGCGGCAAGAGTTTGGAATCCGGTCAAAGCTACGTTGTTCTTATAATAGCGTTCGCCGAACCAACCGTCTGCGATCAGCTCGCCGTTGAGGAAGGTCACGCCGCATACGGTACAGGTATCGGTACCGTAATCCGTATGAGCGGTGGTATGATCCTCCCACTTCGCGTAGAAGGTCGTGTTCCCGGCAAGGGTCACTTTATCGCCCGCTGCGTAATGCGTAGCCGAGCCGTCGGGAGTGGTGGTATAGTACAGGAAGTGCTTCTCGTTCGCTTTCGGTACGGGAGCATTCGCGACCGTTACCGTGTCGCCGGCGTGATACACTCCGGTATCGAAGATCAACTTTTCGCCGTACTCACCCAGCTCATATTTGACGAAGAGCGAATCCTGCGCATACGCTCCGGCGAGGAAGCTGTAACGCGCGTCAGCGGTTTTTTTCAGATCGTTCACACGGCTCAGATAGCTGCTGTCGATCGAGCTTGCGTTAACGGTCCGATAAGTGTTCCAGCGGATCGCGTTCATGCGTGCCAAAGAGAGATTCTTCTGAGAATAAGCGTCGATCTGTTCAACGAACTGAGGATATAAGGCGTTGACGGTCTCGTTCCAGATACGCTGGACCGTCAGCTGGAAATCCTCATGCGTAAAGAGCTGCGCGAGGAATGCCTTGTGCGATTCGTCATAATTATCGATAAAGCAATTCTGGATATACAAAGATGTAGGATCGCCGATAGGCGTAGTCTTATTGATCAGCTCATTCATGCGGGAATTGTTGGAGAAGGTAAGGTCGAAATCCCATGCCGGACCCGCCGTGATGATCCCGTCAACATCCTTATATAGGAAGAAGCTGGAGCTGCATCCGTCAAAATTCTGTGTAAACTCTTCGGCGATATACATCCGGGCGACAGATTCAGCGTCAAGATAGTCGGTGTAGTACTTGCCCTCGGCGTTATAGCCGTCGTAAGAATACAGCGCGTCCTCAAACTGCTGATAATAGTCGCGCATATACTCTACCTGCGCCTTAGACGCCTCTTCGGGGGATTTCATCACGATCGCCTGTCCCCTGTTCGAGATAAAGCCGGAATCCTCGTTGATATAGCGGTAGACCTTCTCAAGCTCCAACAGATAACCGCCGCTGATATCCTCGGGGTTATTGGGGATATTGACATATTGATAAGTCCCTTTTTCGAGCGTGCGCTGATCGCCGCCGAGAGAATACTGATCAAGCTCCTTCTCGTTGACAGCCTCGGTCAGCTTTTCCAGATCGGTGATATCCACACGGTTCTCGCCGATCTCTACCTTTTCGGTAACAGAATACGCGCCCATAAAGTTTCCGTCGATATATAAAGCTACCGGAACAACATCCGAGGTAACGTCAACGCCGATGGACTTTGCGAACCAATAGGAGATATGGTTGCGCATCAGCGTCGCGTCGGAAGCGTTTGCCAGGAGGCACCACTTCTTCGACTTGCCCATACCAAACAGATCGGCTTTCTTGTTGAGCTTGATATTATACGGCTTCTTCGCGCCGTTCCATGTCGAGTTGCCTCTGCCCTTGATATAGTCTAGGGCGCCGTCATACAGCACAGAGCCGTCCTCATCCAATACTCTGACCGTTCCGGGCTCTTTATGTTCTTTGTCTGCATGGACCGCGTCGATAGAACCGGATTCCGTGTTGATATAAACCGCACCGGTCCGCGCGCCGTCCATCACGACGACCTGATACTGACTGTCTGAGCAGGATAGTGTAACCGAATCAGACGCGAAAACATCGGTGATCTCCCCGCTGACCAGCTCTTGGTCCCCCGCCGTGACGGTGCCGCTCGCGGTGAACCAGACCTTCAGCGCGGTTCTGTCATAGCTTGCGGGCAAAAACAGATAGTATTTGCCGTCGTTTGTATTCAGATACCAGTTGTTCACGCCGGTATCCGTTTCGTTTTCTGTTTCGGCTGCCGCCACTTTAAGCGATATAATGCCAGCGATCCCGGCAGATGCGCAGAGTGAGAACACCGAGAAACATAAAACCGCACACAACAACAGCGCCATCAGGCTTTTTAAGACTTTTTTCATCACAGATAGCTCCTTTCATTTATACATTCAGATATTCCGCCATGGATTTTCCGTTGATATCTACCTCTGCGGCGTCATAACCGCCGGCAGGCGAAAATGTCATTTCTCCGAATATTGCGCGACCATCAACATCATAAAAATCAATTCTCACAAAAGGGAATGTCCCGGAGAGCGTCTTAGCCGCAGATACCATCATACTGAGAGACTCGGGTCGGGGCGGCAGATGCGATTTGTCGAACGTAACAAAATCAAGGCGGCTGTTCTCCTTCATTCCAAGATAATTCCAATCGGAATCAAAAAAACCTACGCGTGTCTGTTCTGTGAATCTTCCGCTCATATATAAGATTGCCAGCGGTTTACCGTGGAAGCAATAGACCTTATAATCCTCCGGGACAGTACCGTTGTGTCCCTCAAGATATTTTTCCAGCAGGATCTTCTTTTCTACTCCCTTATACTGCATTTCCGCATAAGACAACCACGGTTTTTTCTTCATCCATTTGCGCGTTATTTCAGCTATCTCAGTAGCATTGATCTTTGATTTATCCATGCAGATATAATTACATCCGCAGCCGACGTTCAGCTTCAACGCGAACTGAGATGGGAGCTTTTCAAAATCGATTTGTTTTGGAGCATCAAATACCGCGTAAAGCTCATTAAGAAGCTCCTCATACCCTTTCTTCTTCACATAATCACGAACCGCGTATTTATCGGCAAGCTGTTTTACGAGCGGGTTATGATTGTAATTTGTCAAGCGCACGTATACGAGCTTTTCAGAAAACGATTGCGGATCCTCCGTATTCAGCCGTTTCTTTTTCTTTATCCGATACACGAAACGGATGTTTAAATCAGGAGAAATACACGTCAGCGTTTTTCTGAAAAGATTGGAAACCATTGAAAAAAAACTCATGATACTATCCTCTATGTTTTTTCGGCTGACCGATACGGAGCTTTCGCATCAGAGAGAAGAATAGACTCTTTTCACTGCTATTCATTCCGATAAAGAGCAATAAAACGCCGTACGTTAGGCAGAATACAACCGCTTTCAAAAGAAGCACGAGCCAGTTGCCGTCTACTCTCCAGAGCATCAGCGGCGCGTTGAGGATCAGCGCGATAAGGATACACAGCCATGTCCTTCTGAATATCTCCTTGAACATCCGCCAAACATTCAGACCGATCTTCTTGCCGTAATAAAGATTCATCAGGATGACATGACCGATCAGATAAGAGATACCTGTCGCGAGCGGAGCGCCGATCGGACCGATCAGCGCGATCAGTAAAACCGTCAAGCCGATATTGAAACCGGTGATCGCGACAAGGATAAGAGAACGGAACATCCTTTTATCCAGCGCGTTAAGGATAGATAGACAGGTATTCTGGATAAGCGGAACGGAGTTCGGGATCATGATGATAAGGACATATTTCCACGCGGGAAGCATCTTTTCGTTTGTCCAGCAGACAAGAAAATCCTGACCAAACAGGAAGAATCCCGCCAAAAACGCTCCGACCATCATAAACTGCAGCCGTCCGGGCTTGATGACGAAGCTCGTCATCTTTTCTCTGTCCGCACCGGACGAAACCATTCTTACCGCATCGGACTGATAGACGGTCGATACCGCCATCGGAAGCGTGTTGAACATCGTGATGATCGTCGCCGCTACCGCATAGATTGTGACGTCCGTCTTGGTAGTCATGATACCCAGAATGGTCTTATCGACCGAACTGTTCACGTGACCGACGATCGCCTGCAGCAACATAGCCAACATCAGCAGCATTGCCGGTTGGAGCATCGAGAATTCCCATCCGTGGAACCGGATCCTGAAATGAACGGCAAAGAACGCATATATTGCGGATATAGCTGTGTGCAGAAAGATCACGATACCGTTTGCCAGAACGATACCGATCAGTCCCATCCCCAGTTTGATAAACAGAATAACGAGGATGGTATTGACAACGATCTGAACGATGGAAACCGTCCTCTCAAACGTATACTGGTCATAAGCATAGGAGACGCCTTGAAAAAAGTGTCCAAAAACCGTAAAGACCAGCTGAAAAATAATGAAGTTGAACAGCCGATGAGAAAGTTCGTATTCCTCAAGAGTCAGATTGCGATAGATATTCTCAATATTGCCGTTGACCACTGCGCCGATCACAGCGATCAGTATAGCTGCCAAAAGAACGATCAGTCCGAAATGAAACGCAAAATTCTCTGATTTTTCGTGATTTCCCTTCGCGTCAAATTCGGCGATGTAGCGGATCATTACCGTGCTGATACCCAGATCGAGTATCATAATGTACTGCGCGACGGCATTGATCATCTGATATAAGCCATAGGTTTCCGCGCCCAACGTTCTCAGATAGAACGAGGTCAGCAGCATCGTGCTAAGCGCCTGTACCACGATACTCACATAGGTCAGCGAAACAGAAACCTTTTTGGAAGAAGTCATCAATTTCATGTTTTCACCCTTACCAATCCGGCTGTATTCAGCACCGAAGCTTTTCCCGGCGTACTCAAACCAATCACCGACTTGTAATCAAACAAGAAATAGCCCAAACAAAGCATACCGGACGTCACGTAGGAAGGGTCGTTGATAAAGAATGAGAAAAACGCTAATCCCAGCGAAAATATCAGTCCCATAAAATAGTAGCTGACATAGACATACTTTGATCGAAACATCTTCACCAGTTCCACAAACGACGAGATCCAGAATCCTATATAACAGAGGAAAGGAATCAGCCCAAAGTCGTACAAAACCTCCAGAAAATCGTTGTGAGCGTGACCTCCGAGCGCGCTGAACACGCCGTTGTTTCCATGCCCGATCACCCATCCCCTAAGACCGGCGGAGCTCATAGCGGACAAGATCATATTCCATCGCGTAAATCTGCCCGAGCTGTCCTGCTCGTTCCAGATCCTCATCATTCGCATCGAAAGCTTTTGGTTGAATTCGTTGTTGATAAAATTGAAAATAAGAACAAATCCGGCTACAACGATTACAAGACCCATCAGATAAAAAAACTGCGTTTTGATCTTTCTGCTGGATATGATATTATGGATAAAATAGCCCAGCAACATGATTACCATGATGATGATACCGGTACGCTTTCCGCTCAACACAACAGCAATACTGCAAGTTGTCAAGGGAATGATCTTATAGATTCTGGTCTGAACCATCGCTACAGGAAGCAGCCCCAGGATATAGTAAACGTCCGTAGTCGCTCCCGTTCCGGTACTAAAGGAACCTACTATCACCATATTAATAACATAGATACCGGTCATAGTGTAAAAGGCAAACAGCAGCAACCACCCTTCATCAAAGTTGTTATAATAGGCGTCGCTGGCAGCTATGACAAAAATACAGAGCGCGTACGGCAACAGAATATAATCAAATACGGAAGAAAGCTTCCACTGAACAAACAGCAGGCTGTTCAGCATAGCAAGAAAGCTGTAAGTCAACAAAAACCAGAACGGCGCACTCTTCACAAATAAAGAAAAGTTCACAAATATCAAGATGACGCCGATCAATACAAAGAGAAGCTGGATATAGTTCCAGATACCTCCCTCTACCGAAGTCTTGCGAAACGCACGAAGCTCTTTCGTGACGAAGAACACAAAGAACAACAGCATAACCAAGGTATGCACCGATATTTTGATTTTGCCGATTCTGAATACTTTATTGATCATAGAACACTATTTCAATTGCTCTCTGAGATAGCCCAGAGAAATCTCCCTTTCTGATTCGATACATGCGTGTACGGTCGAGCTGTCAAACTCCTTACATTGCGGGATTTCTTTACCTGCATCTATCAAGAAATCATCCGCCCCCGCCAGCCGCATCAGCTCTCTGATACGGTTACTGCCCGAAGAACGTGCTATCGCATAGCAGGGCTTATCAAAAATCAAGCCGAACGCCGTGCCGTGAAAAGAACCCGTGACCACGACGGAAGCGTTCTGGTACAAGCCCAAAAACTCCTCGGGCGATACATCAAAGCGGCTGACGTCCGTTTTGATGTACTTTTTCGATTCCGGCAGCACAGCGATCGTCTTATATCCGGTTCGCTTTTTGAGCGTGTCAACGACCTCCTGCATACGCTCACAGCGCTGGACCTGATAGCACAGGATATACGGTTCGTCCTCCTTGGGTGAGATCGCGATACGCTCCCACTCCGCTCTATCCGGCAAAAAGACCGGATCAAGAACACGCTGCGCGGAGAAACCGGTGATCTTCTCAATATAGTCGCGCGCGGATCCTTCGCGCAGGGATATGCCTTGAAAACGACTGAGCCAGCCTTTGACCTTTTCCTTCTGCTCATCCGTATAATGAGCTTTCTCCATACTGGCGGCATAGCTGAACCTGCGGGCGCTGTCCCTGCCGAAATCCAGAAAACGCGCCGGGATGAACTCTTGATTCCCACTGAAACGCCATACCTGGTCGCTGCCGGTGATCAGCACATCCGCGTCGATATCATCCTTGCGCAGTTCATCCATAGAAGCATAGACGCGTGACAGCTTCATCCGCTGAGCGTGAAAGCGCTTGAAGCTCTCGTTACGGCGGATGATCTCTTTTTTATGCAACCGTTTATGATAATTATGATAAATCGCCGAGAACGCCGACTTCGGTGAGCGGAGATCCACCCGGCTGTAAAAGCCGTCCCGATAAGGATACTCGAAGATCACATTATCGATCCCCATCTCCTGCTGTACTCTCTGTAAGGCATACGCCTGCAAAAGCGCGCCGTAGTTATTGCTGTGATGCAGCGTAACGGTAAAAGATCTCATCATGAACCTTTCAGACACCTGCGCGCGATATCGTTGTAGGAAAAAACTTCCTTTCCGCGCTCAGCTGTCGTTTTCATTTTCTCATACTTTCCTTGGGTGAGGATCATGTCGCTGATGATACCGTAGATCTCATCCACGCTGTCCTCATGCAGAAAGACGACGTTTCCGCCGAGATCGACATGCGTCGTGCCATCCCAGTATTTGCAGATCATCGGAACGCCCAGTCCCGCGACCTGTTCCCAAAATACGGAATGTCGTCCGGGAAAGACGACCAGATCGGCGGCGGCAAAATAGCGGTAAGAATCCTCCGACTGCACCCAGCCGATGTACTGCACCCGATCGGAACAGTTCGCCTCTACCCTATCCTTTAGCTCGGGAATAACAGAGCCGAACACGATCAGCTTCACATCCCCGCGCTCTAAGCGGTTGACCGCCTCCATCAGCAGGATCGTCTGCTGCTTCGCCATATCGATCTTTCCGCCGGTCATGATCAGAAAATCATCACGATCGACATGGTACCTCTCGCGGATCTCTTCTCTGACAGACGGATCCAGCGCCTCGCTGACCTTATCGTCGTCTGCGCCCATGACCAAAAGCTCTATCTTCTCTTCGGGCAACTGATAGATATTCTTCAAGAAATCCACTCTGGCAGGCAGCACGCCGTACCATTTCGTGACGTAGGGATCGATCCTATGCGCGCAGTGTTTCCATATCACGCCGTGAAGGAGCTTTAGGGAGAGCGCGTTGGTCGCGCTGTTGGAAAAATCCGCGTGATTGTCGACAAACACCTTGACCTTGGGGTGTTCCTTCAGATAGCGGATCACCTTGTCGATATCCAAAAACTGACATCCGTGGATGAACAGCACCTCCGGAGACGCCTTACTCAGCGCCTCATAGACGCCGACAAAGCGCTTCATCTTGCGGTACAGCCTAAGCGGTTTACGGTAATCCAGCCTTGTCACGGGGATATCATATTCATTTTGATAAGTTGACGCATAAGGCATATAAGCGGTCTTACCGCGGCTGTCAAAGGTCTGCAGCGAAGCGATCACGCTCACCTCATGCCCCTGCTGTTTGTGAAATTTCGGCAGCATATTTTCCTGATAGGAAAACCCATCGGGATAAAAGCAGCCTAAACATAGGTGTGTAATTCTCATATACCGATTTCTTAAATAATGCGCTCGATCAGATCGAGCAACCCGGACGGATCGTCAAATTTTTCTGCGACAGTCTCCAGTTTATCATCCTCAAGCTCCCACCATTTTGAAGCGAGGAGCTTCTGCTTTGTTTCTTCATCAAAGCGATCGCGTATCTTTCGCGCGGGATTACCCGCCCACACCTCATACGGAGGCACATCATGGGTCACGATACTTCCCATACCGATGACGGCTCCGGTGCCGACCGTCACGCCGGACTTGATCTGGCACCCCGCGCCGAGCCAAACGTCGTGCTCAACGACCGTCTTTGGCGCGTGGACAGGCTCTAATGGAGCAAAATTCTTTTTCAGAATATTTTTGCCGCGCAGAAAAACAGGACTGGTGGACACGTAATCCATCGCGTGCACCGCTCCACCGATGCGGCAGTTGTCAGCTATGGAGCAAAAGCCCCCGATCTCGGCGTTCACGGCAAAGCATCGGCTGCCTAAATATGAATACCGTCCTACGGACACGGCTGTCAGCTCGCTTCCCGGGCCTACCTTCGCGGTACCGTGTTTATTGCAGTCATGAAGCGCAGCGGGATTCAGTATTCTTTTCAAGCCCTTTGCAAATATCCATTTAATGCTCAAGATCGACAACGCTCCTCATGATATTTTCATACTGACTCTCCGCCGAAAAATGCTCCGTCAGATAATCAAAAGCCGCGTTTCCTTTCGCGGACAGATCCGCCCCGAGCGCCTGTCTGACACAGCTGACAAAGTCCTCGGCGGAATCGCTCTCACACTTCCATCCGAATCCGCCGTCACAGATCACTTGACCGACGTCGGTATTAGGATCGGTGCACGCGATCACCGGCAAACGCGCCTGCATATACGGCAAGAGGCGGCTCGGAAAATTCGGGATCGTAAAACGATGATCCAAAAAGATCAAACCGACGTCACAGGCGACGAGCATCGTATCATAGTCATCCTTGGGCAATTGTTTGAGCAGCCGCACATGCGGCGCATTCTCCTCACCGATATATCTCTCCAGCTTACCGTAATCCGTACCGCTGCCGACGATCAAGAAAAAAGCGTCCTCTTTTCGAGCGGCACGCAGACACTCGATGATGAACGGAACGCCCTGCGGCTTGCCGAGGTTTCCGCCGTACACAAAGATCTTCTGATCCTGCGGTAATCCGTACTTTTCTCTGAAAGCACGGCGGTTCTCCTCGGAGCGAGGGAGTTCCCGCACCTCGATACAGTTAGGGCTGATCCCTACCTTATCGGGCGAAAGCCAAGGCTGCTTCTGCAGCAGATAATCGCGGTTAGCGGGCGACATACAGCCGATATAGTCTGACTGACGGTACAGGTTCTTCTCTTTGCGAAGGAAATATCGGTAGATCAGCCCCTTGATCCCGCTTTTGCGCAAGACGCCGATATCGATCGCGTTCTGCGGAAAAATATCCTTGAGCAAAAGACAGGTCGCCGCGTTCGTTTTCTTCTTGATATACGAAACGACCCCGGTCAAGGTGATCGGCGGTGTGGAATACAGGATCAGATCAAACTTTTCCCGAGAGAGATATTTGCGAAACGCGTGTTTATACTGACCGCTGATCCTCAGCGTGGAGATCCCTTTTTCGATCATCCCGCAGCCGACCATGTTTCCGGTTTTTACATGGAGAGCCGCGTATCGCTCACCGTCAATGAACTCGGTAGGCTTATTCAGCCGCTTTTCATTCGCGCTTACCGAAAAAACCTTGTGTCCATGCTTGATGAACTGTCGGAGCAGATCGGGATAGATCGCGTGCGCTTCAATATCGCTGAAGCGTCCGATTGTCAAAAACAATATATTCATTCATAATCCTCGTAGTTAAGGGCGTCTCTAAAAATTCGTGCAGTTCGAGAGTGCCATAGATTGATGCTGAATTTTTATGAAAAAAATGTAGGAATACTGCCGTACTTCAAATCTTTTTGAATAAAAATGCGGCGTGAAGATATAGTACTATCGGGCGACAGAAATTTTTAGAGGTGCCCTTAAACTTGCCGGATCAGCCGTACTATTGTCAAGATCCGATGGAAAGGCAATAAAACGTTGCCCGCTGTGCGCCTCGCGGAGGCTCCGACATAAAGCACAGCAAC
>CADAUE010000050.1 GCA_902790985.1 uncultured Ruminococcus sp. | reverse complement strand
TTTTACTGCAATTAAATTATACTATGAAAGCGCTGACCGGGCAACCCTTTCGGGCTGCCCGGTCTAGTTTTTTGGGATGTCTTAGTGCGACAGCCCCTTGCTCTGTTGAGCGTTTATTTAATCTTTCTCGCTTCGATGTAATAGCGCTTGTCGTGCGCGTGACCCATCGAGAAGGTCTTGCGCGGCAGGGAACCGTCCGCGGTGATCGCAGGGAACAGCTCGTCCTTGCCCATGCCCTCGAAGATGAAGCCGAGGGTATTCTCCTGCTTGCACAGGCTCTCGACAACCTCTTCGCCGTGGATATAGTCGATCTTGACCTGCGGGTTCTCCTGCATATAGCCGTCGATGAAGGTCTGGAGCGTGCCGACAGGCAGCTTCGCGGTCGCCTTGACCGTCAGCTGATCGTCCGATCCGGGCGTGATACAGCGGAAGGTCTGCGCGGTATCGCCGCCGTTTTTCTCGGTATAGGCGGTGAATTTTTCGATGAAGTCCTTCGCGTCCACGTTGAACAGCACACGGTAGATCGGCTCGAACTCGATCGACTCGTCATGGATGTTGACCACCTCGACCAGCGCGTAACGCGCGAGGAGGTTCTTGCTTTGGTTATAACATTCCTTAGCGGTCGCAAGGCTGTGGTTACCGTCGCCGACAGCGAACAGGAGCTTGTCGTCTTGATCGGCGATCAGCGCTTCCAAGGCGTCCTGCACCCCTTCGATCGCGCTGTCGGACAGGAAATAGCCGTCGATATGACCGCCGTTCTTCATCAGCTCAAAGCCGTAAGCCTGTTTGAATTCGCCTTTTTTCTCGGAAAGCGGCTCGATCACGGAGCGGGTCGGGTCGTCGATGAGCAACAGGATATGCGGCATCTCGAGAGGGGCGTCCTTGCGGATCTGTACACGCGGAGGAATACGCTCGAGCACGGTCGCCTCGGTCGCGCGGATCGCGGAGGTCGCGCCCTTGCGGTAGTCATAGTCCTCGAGGTCGATGATACCGACAACACCCTTGCGAAGAGTAT
Source organism: uncultured Ruminococcus sp. (assembly GCA_902790985.1). Classification (GTDB taxonomy): domain Bacteria; phylum Bacillota; class Clostridia; order Oscillospirales; family Acutalibacteraceae; genus Ruminococcoides. The sequence goes on along the minus strand of CADAUE010000050.1, from coordinate 10,939 downwards.
TGTTCGACTCGCGCTCGACATAGATCATGCTGTTCTCATGCAGATCGAACACATCCCCGTCGAGGTATTCCTGCATCTTCGCGTTGATCGCGCCGATACGCGCGCTGTTGTCGTCGCTTAAGTATATCTCGGGCAGGATGATGTGCAGCGCCGAGGGCTCGTCGCCGACGATCGCCTCGACATCATGCCAGTAGTCGGGCTCGCTGGTGTACTGGTCGCATGCCACGACCGACCATTTCTCAAAATTCTTCTTCGGTAACAGGATATCTGCCGGGTTAAAGTGTTTCATCATATCACTCCAATTCTGCTTATTCAGCTACCTAAAGAATAGCATGAATCAGAAAGTTTGACAATAAGTATTGTGAAAATTCGTGAATCATGCTAATATATATCGTGGTGATACTATTGAGTAAGTACAAATTGATTATGAGCGATCTTGACAACACCCTCCTGCCTATTTATACGCAGGATCGCTTTGTCGAGATATGGTTCCGCGATATCATGGAAAAATTCAGCGCCCACGGGCTTGACCCCAAACGCGCCGTCAACGGCGTGAACCAAGGCGTTCGGGCGATGTTATATAACGAAAGCGGTCGAAAGAACATCGACGTTTTCTACGAAGAGATCGAGAAGATCAGCGGCTACACCAAAGATCAGATCGAGCCTCCTACCCACGACTACTACACCACCACCTTCGAGAACGTCTATGACATCACCCTGCCGAACCCTTACGCGGTGCAGATCGCGGGGCTGATGCGCGAGAAGGCGGATCATGCCGTCGTCGCGACGATGCCGGTCTTTACCCCCGAGGCGGTGGAGATGCGCATGAAGTGGGTGGGGCTGACGCCCGATATGTTCGACCATATCACGACCGCTGAGACCAGCTGCTACTGCAAGCCCAATCCGATGTATTTTCAAGAGATCCTGGATCGCTTCGATGTTCAGCCGCAGCAGGCGCTGATGATCGGCAACGATGTGCGCGAGGATATCGAGCCTTGCGCGAAGCTCGGCGTAGATGTGTTCCTCGTCACCAACCATATCATCACCCACGATCTGCCCTATGACAACTATCGACAGGGCACGTATGAGGATCTGGTATCATTCTTAGAAGCATTATAATATAACGAAACGACCTGTTCGGCGGAACAGGTCGTTTTTTGTTATCAAAGATTGCGCAGCGTCTCGATGCTGATCTCCATGTCCTCGGGATCCTCGACATAGTCGAGCGCCTCTGCGATATCTTCGGTAAGATAAAACAGCGAGAGGTTCTTTTCGTTGAGGAACTTCGCGTCGACCGCATGGCGCATCATATCGAGCATCGGGTCGTAGTACCCGTCGGTGTTCAGGATAACGATGGGCTTGCGATGTCTGCCGAGCTGCTTTAAGGTGAGGATCTCAAAGAACTCCTCATAAGTCCCGACGCCGCCGGGCGTGACGATGAACGCGTCGCTCATGTCCTCCATCTTCTGCTTGCGCTCGCGCATGGTGTCGGTGTAGATGTACTCGTCACACAGCGGGTACAGCACACCGTCAACGTTGAAGAAGCTCGGTTGGATACCGGTGATGTGGCCGCCGCCGTCATGCGTGCCGCGTGCGACCGCGCCCATCATGCCGTGGTCGCCGCCTCCGAAAACCAGACTGTGACCGCGCTTTGCAAGCTCATATCCCAGCGCGTGACCTGCTTCTTTGAATGGCTCGGCGATCTCCTTGGACGCCGCGCCGTATACACATATAACCATAGTATTGCTCCGTTTTTTATTTGTTTCGGGAAGAGCGGGCTGTGTGCCTGCCCTCCCCTACTGAAATTTTTTACGCGTTTTGCTCAAACTGACTGTTGTACAGATCGGCGTAGAATCCGCCTTGAGCCAAAAGCTCTTCGTGTGTGCCCGATCCGATGATATCGCCGTCCTTGAGGACGAGGATGAGGTCGGAATTCTTGATGGTCGACAGACGGTGAGCGATAACGAACGAGGTTCTGCCCTCGGTCAAGCCGTCCATCGCCTTCTGGATGATGCGCTCGGTACGGGTGTCGACCGACGAGGTCGCTTCGTCGAGGATCAGCAGCGGCGCGTTCTCGATCATCGCGCGGGCGATGGTCAGCTGCTGCTTTTGACCCGCCGAAAGGCTCGCCTTGTCGTCCAGCACGGTGTCGTAGCCGTGGGGCAGGGTGTGGATGAAGTGATGGATGCCGACCGCCTTGCAGGCGCGTTCGAGCTGTTCATCCGTAACGTTCTCCTTGCTGTAGACGAGGTTCTCACGCACCGTGCCCTCAAAGAGCCATGTATCCTGCAAGACCATGCAGAACAGGTCGTGGACGTTTTCGCGCGTCAGCTCGTCGATCGGGACGCCGTCGATATAGATCCTGCCGGAGTTGAGCTCATAAAAGCGCATGAGCAGGTTGACGATGGTCGTCTTGCCCGCGCCGGTAGGGCCGACGATCGCGACCTTCTGACCCGCCTTGATGTCAACGGAAAAGTCGTTGATGATGATTCGGTCGGGGTTGTAGCCGAAACGCACATGCTCGAAGCGTACGTCGCCTTTGACGGTATCGAGGGTACGGGTCTTACCGCTCTCGTCGGAAAGCTCCTCCTCGCCGAGGTACTCAAAGACGCGTTCGGCTGCCGCCGCGGTGCTTTGCATACTCGAAAAGCTCTGGGCGAGCTGCTGTAAGGGCTGGGTGAACAGTCGGACATAGATCGTGAACTCGATGATGACGCCGTAGGTGATAGCGTCGTTCTTGACCAGCAGCGCACCGACGAGGAACACGGCGACGAAGCCGAGGTTGCCGATAAAGGTCATCAGCGGCTGCATCACGCCCGAGAGGGTCGTGGACTTGAAGGCGCTGTCGCGCAGGTGGCGGTTAATGCGGCTGAATTCCTCTTTGCTGTCCTTCTCGTAGTTATACGCCTTAACGATATTGTGACCGGCGTAGATCTCCTCCACATGGCCGTTGATCGCGCCCAGATGACGCTGTTGGCGGTTGAAGTGGAGCTGAGAGTGCTTCATGATGACGGACATAAAGACAAATCCGATGATCGAAGCGCCGATCGCGGTCACCGCCAGGATCCAGTTGGTGAGGAACATCATCAGCGCCGAGCCGACGAACAGAGCGATCGAGGTGATGAACTGGGCGATACTGAGGTTCATCGTGCGCTCGATGGTGTCGATGTCGTTCGTGATACGGCTGAGGATATCGCCGAAGGGGGTCGCGTCAAAGTATTTCAGCGGCAAACGGTTGGTTTTGTCGGTGATATCGGTGCGCATACGGCGGCTGATCGTCGGCGCGACGGTCGCCATGATAAAGTGTTGGACAAAGTTCATCAGCCAGCTGATGCCGTAGAGGATGAGCAGGAAGGTGCAGGTCGCCGTGACCGCGTCGAGGTCGATCGTCCCGGCGATGCCCTGTGTGATGAGGTCGGTGATCTTCTGGATCTGCTTGGGACCGATCAAGGCGATGATCGTACCGATGACGGCGCAGGTCATCGCGATGATGATCGCGGGGAGCTGGGGCTTCGCGTAGGAAAGCAGCTCTTTCCACGCCGCGCCGAAGCTATCGGATTTCTCCGTCACAACGCCGCGCGGACCTCCCATGCCTTTGCGCACCTGTGGCTGTTTGGCGTTCACGCCGATGAGCGCTTCACGCTCTTTTTTGATGTACTGAGGCTTGGAGTTGTTATGATCAGTCATAGTTCAGCTCCTCCTCTCCCAGCTGCGACAGACCGATCTCATGATAGATCTCACAGGTCTTGAGCAGCTCTTTATGCTTGCCGATCGCGGCGATCTTACCCTCGTCGAGGACGATGATCTGATCGGCGTCCTTGATCGTACCGATACGCTGGGCAACGATGATATTCGTCGTGCCGGCAGTTTCTTTTTTCAAGGTCTCGCGCAATATGCGGTCGGTCTTGTAGTCAAGCGCGGAGAAGCTGTCGTCGAAGATCAGCACCTCGGGATTGCGGCAAACGGCGCGCGCGATACACAGGCGCTGTTTCTGACCGCCGCTGAGGTTGGAGCCGCCCTGCGCGACAGGGTGTTCATAGCCCTCGGGATAGTTTTCGACAACATCCTTCGCCTGGGCGATCTCCACGGCGCGGATAACATCCTCCTGGGTGTAGCCCTCGGTGCCGTTGGAGCCCATCGCGACGTTGGTGTTGACCGTACCCGAGAACAGCACCGCCCGCTGCGGGATGTAGCCGAGCTTGTTATGCAGCTGCTCGAGGGTGTAGTCCTTGACGTTCACACCGTCGACCAGCACCTCGCCCTCCGTCGCGTCATAAAAACGCGGGATGAGGTTGATCAAGGTGGATTTTCCGCAGCCGGTCGAGCCGATGATAGCGACCGTTTCGCCCTTGTGGGCGGTAAAGCTGATATCTTTGAGCACATAGTCGGCGGCGTCGGGGTACTTGAAGCTGACGTTGCGGAACTCGATCTCGCCCTCCTTGTCGGTATGCTCCACACCCTTGCCGTCGCTGATCGACGACTTGGTGTCGATGACCTCGTTGATACGGTGGGCGGCTACGAGGGATCGCGGACCCATGATAAAGATCATGTTCAGCATCATGAACGCCATAATGACCATCAGGGCATACTGGGAAAAGACGGTCATATCGAGGAACAGCTCCGCCTTGCCCATCAGCGGCGCTCCGTCGATCAGATACGCGCCGATCCAGTAGACGATCAAGCTCAGTCCGTTCATGATCAGCATCATGGACGGCATCATGATCGACATGATACGGTGGGCTTTCATATTATTATTGGTGATGTCGGCGTTTGCCGATTCAAACTTGTTCTTCTGGTAATCCTCGGCGTTGTACGCGCGCACAACGCGGATACCGGTCAGATTCTCACGCGTGATACGGTTGATGTTATCGGTCAAGGTTTGGATGCGCTTGAACAGCGGGTGCGCGAACAGGAAGCAAATGCCCAGCACGATGATGACCAAAACGACCGCGACGCCCGCCGAGATCGTCCACTCGGCGCTTTTGTCGGCGATCTTGGTGACCGCGAGGATCGCCATCAGCGGCGCGCGCACGATGACGAACAGACCGAACACGATGATGGTCTGTACCTGCGTGATATCGTTGGTGGAGCGGGTGATCAAAGACGCGGTGGAAAAGCGGTTGATCTCCGCCATCGAGAAGCTCTCGACCGCGTCATAGAGCTTGGCGCGGACGTTGTAGGAATAGTCCGCCGCGAGGAAGCCGGAGATCACCGTTACCAGCACGCTGACGATAAGGCTCGCCAAAGCGCACAAGAGCATCTTGGCGCCCGCCCAAAGGATCTCGGGGATCTCGGAGCCGGGGATAACCAAAAGCTCGGTGATATCCTTCATGTAGTCAGGCATGAGCAGCTCGAGATATACCGAGAGCGCGATCAGGAGCACCGCGCCCGCGGTCGCAAACCAGTCACGCTTTGTGAAATGTCGCATTATCGCAATCATAGTTTCACCTCTTATAATCGTATGTGATTCATCTTATGTTGATCAGTCTGTTTTGTCGGGATCGGGGATCTTGTGCAGCAAAGCGATCAGCTGACGCTTTTCGTCCTCAGAGAGATTGCCGAAGGTCGCCTTGAACGAGCGGTGGGTTTCCTCCTTGATCTCATCGGCACGCTGCTTCCCCCGATCGGTCAGCGCGAGAAGCGTCGCGCGGCGATCGGCAGGATCCTGTGACCGTGTGAGCATCCCGTCGTCCTCAAGACGGTTGAGCATCTCGGAGAGGGTCGAGGGGCTGACGCGGAAGGCGCTGGCAAGCTGGTTGTTACGCATCGCGCCTTCGTTATCGGAGAGGATCGCGAGGATGATCTCGCGCTTTGCCGCGGGGCCGCAGCCTTTGTCGTCACACTGCGGACGGTGAGCGCGCATGGAACGACCCGCGTGGCGCAGGGCGTCAAACAGCCTGAAATCTAAATCATCGTGCATGGATTCAACTCCTTTCGGAAACGAATTTTTCGGTTGCGAATAAATTTTAGCATATCCCTTATGATTTGTCAATACCTTCGGTTCCGAATCTTTTGGGAACGAACTGAATCCTCAAGCCTTTTACAAAATTCACGAAAATTTATGTAAATCACCGCGATATTACAGCACTTTAAAGCGGCGTTTTTCTTGACTATCGTTTTATATTATTGTAAAATAAAGGGTACGTTAGCCGGACCTTGCACCCGCAAAGCTCCGGTATTATGAAAGGAGACGTAGAACAAATGGAATTGTATCTTGTAATTGCGATCTTCGTCGGTTCTATCCTTGCGCTGGTCTTTGCTCTGATCATGGCAAAGCGCGTCATGAGCTTTGACGAAGGTACAGACAGGATGAAAAAGATTTCCGCATCGATCCGTTCGGGCGCGAACGCTTACCTCAAGAGACAGTACACCATCGTACTGATCTTCTTTATCGTGATGTTCGTGATCTTGGGCGCGATGGCGATCTTCGGGCTGCTGACTCCCTATGTACCGTTCGCGTTCATCACGGGCGGCTTCTTCTCGGGACTTTCCGGTTTTGTCGGCATGAAGATCGCGACCGCGGCAAACGCTCGTACCGCGAACGCCTGCCGCACCGGACTGAACAAGGGTCTGAGAGTCGCATTCTCGGCGGGCTCCGTCATGGGCTTCACCGTCGTAGGTCTGGGACTGCTCGACATCTCGATTTGGTTCACTCTGTTAAAATTTGTATTCAAGCTCGACGCCGCGGGCATCACAGCCGCGATGCTGACCTTCGGTATGGGCGCTTCCTCGATGGCGCTGTTCGCGCGTGTCGGCGGCGGTATCTTCACCAAGGCTGCTGACGTAGGCGCCGACCTCGTCGGTAAGGTCGAGGCGGGCATCCCCGAGGACGACCCCCGCAACCCCGCTGTTATCGCCGATAACGTAGGCGACAATGTCGGTGACGTTGCCGGTATGGGCGCCGACCTGTACGAGAGCTATGTCGGCTCCGTCATCTCCTGCGCAGCGCTGGGCGTAGCCGCATTCTCCGGCAACGGCGATATGCAGTTCAAGGCGATGGCGATCCCGATGATCATGGCGGCGCTGGGTATCCTGTGCTCCATCATCGGAACCTTCTTTGTCCGCACCGGTGAGAAAACAGAACAGAAGCTCCTCCTGAAGGCGCTCTCGCGCGGTACTAACCTCGCCGCTATCCTGATCGCGCTTGCCGCGTTCCCGCTGATCTACTTCATCCTCGGCGCTGATCATTGGACGCTGTATTTCGCTGTCCTCGCCGGCTTGATCGCGGGTGTATTGATCGGTAAATCCACGGAGTATTTCACCTCCGATACCTATAAGCCCACCAAGAAGCTGGCTTCTAAATCCGAGACCGGCTCCGCCACCATCATCATCGGCGGTTTGGGTCTGGGAATGCTTTCTACCGCTCTGCCGATCATTATCGTCGGTATCGCGGTCTTAGTGGCGTTCTTTGTATCAGGCGGTACGCTTCAGGCTCCTCAGATGGGTCTGTACGGTATCGCTCTTGCGGCTGTCGGTATGCTGTCTACGCTGGGTATCACCCTTGCGACCGACGCGTACGGTCCCGTTGCGGACAACGCGGGCGGTATCGCTGAGATGAGCGGTCTGGAGCCGGAGGTTCGTGAGCGTACAGACGCGCTGGATTCTCTGGGCAACACCACTGCCGCTACCGGCAAGGGCTTTGCAATCGGTTCCGCGGCGCTCACCGCGCTCGCGCTGATCGCGTCCTATATCGACAAGGTTCAGACCATGAGCCCCGATATCAACTATGACAGCTTCAGCGTCATGAACCCGCTGGTCTTGATCGGTCTGTTCATCGGCGCGTGCCTGCCGTTCGTCTTTGCGGCGCTGACCATGGACGCTGTCGGCAGAGCGGCACAGAGCGTTGTGATCGAAGTTCGCCGCCAGTTCAAGAACATCAAAGGCCTCATGGAGGGCAAGGCGGATCCCGACTACGCGAAGTGCGTCGATATGTGCTCGCGTTCTTCTCTGAAAGAAATGATCCTGCCCACCGTTATCGCGATCATCGTTCCGGTCATCGTCGGTCTGGTGCTGGGCTTCTACGGCGTTGTCGGTATGCTCGCGGGCGCTACTGCTTCGGGCTTCCTCATGGCGATCTTTATGAGTAACTCCGGCGGCGCGTGGGATAACGCGAAGAAGTATATCGAAGCGGGTAACCACGGCGGCAAGGGTAGTGATCAGCATAAGGCTGCTGTCGTAGGCGACACCGTAGGCGATCCCTTCAAGGATACCTCGGGTCCCTCTATCAACATTCTGATCAAGCTGCTCTCGATGGTCTCCATCGTATTTGCAGCGCTGGTCGTTCAGTTCCATATCCTCGGCTGATCGTAGTATCGTGAGGAAACGGCGATCTTAATAAGATAGTAAAGCAGGCGTTTTATGCGCCTGCTTTTTTGTGCCTTGATCCCCGAGTGTTCGAACACCTTCTTTGAAAAAGCATTTATAATTCTCTACAACAATTATAAATGCTTCATCAGTGAAACACAAAATCTTGTGGGTTTTCGATTATTTTTCTCCAAAATATATTAAAAATCGCTTTATTTTCAAAGGGGAATTAACGGTTACAAGTTGAAACATTTTTTATTCTAAAAGGAATTAACCGTTAACAAAATGATATGAAAATGGTGAACCTGTAACTGGTATTTTCATGGATTCTCTGCTACAATATACTTGTAAGAAATAAAACAACTGTTCGAATAAATTCAGTAAAGGAGAGTTTTTTATGAAGATCAATGTGAAAGGCGAACACGTATCCGACAAGCTCATCCACATGTATGTCGACGAGCTGATCAAGGCTCATCCCGACAAGCACATCAACGCGGTGGATATCATCGTAGAAGGCGATACCATGAAGGTAAGGATGGTGCACGACCTCGAGCGCACCGCATGAAGTGCGAGCGGGGACGGAACGGAAGAACCGACTGAAGCATAATATCCCGCACGCACGACACTATCATGATTTCATCACAGATACAGATCACTTCCTGTGATCAGCATCCGTATCAAGCTCCTTATAGCTAAACCGCCGCTCTCCCACAGCGGCGGTTTTTCCTTGTTCACACGTATCAACACCGTGTTTAAACTCTGACAAATTCTTCCTTGCCGTTTTTTGTATGAAACCGGCATACCGACATACAATAATCCTGCAAGATCCATAAGAATATCGAGAGATAGTAACCAAAGGAGATTCAGATATGAAAGCTACAGGAATCGTACGAAGGATAGATGACCTCGGAAGGGTCGTCATCCCCAAGGAAATCCGCCGCACCCTGCGTATCCGCGAGGGTGACCCGCTGGAGATATACACCGCAACAGACGGCGAGGTCATCTTCAAGAAGTATTCGCCGGTAGGAGAGCTGAGCGAATTTGCAGCGCAGTACGCCGACGTACTGTCGCGGATCAGCGCGATGCCGACGCTCATCTGTGACCGCGACCACATCATCGCGGCAGCAGGCGTCAGCAGACGCGAGTATCTCGAGCGCAGGATCACGCCGGCGCTGGAAAACTATATGGAAAGCCGCCGCTCCTACTGCGCTCATCAAAGCTCTGTCGATGAGATACAGCCGGTAGAAGGGCTGAACCGACCCGCAGCGGTCATCTACCCCATCATCGCTGCGGGCGATATCACGGGAGCCGTCGTGATGCTCCAAGGCGACCGTGTACAGACGCCTACCGAAACCGAGCTGAAGCTCGCCCAGTCCGCCGCCGCCTTTCTCGGCAAGCAGATGGAAGAATAGACAAAAGAAAGACCGCTGTACTGACTAATCCTTAATTAAAACCTTTATCATTTATTGGGCTAAATTTCGCATAGCTTTGTTGGACTCCTTGACAGGCGCCAGCCTGCCTGCGTCGCCCGCCGCGCTCTGCAAAATTTATCCCTAATATCTGATTAAATCTTTTTATTAAGGATTAGTATTATTTGATAAACTTCTTTAGCGTTGTGATATCCTCATGCGGAAACAGCTTTATAAAATGCTCCGTCAAGCGCTCATAGGATTCTTCGGGCGAACGCTGATAAACGGCGGAGGTGAACGCCTCGCCCATAAGGAGCTCGGGCGTCGTATACTCCGCGACGCCCCAGCCATACGGCTCGCCGCGCTTGTTTTTGAGATACACGAAATCGTTGATCAAGACATAGCACTGCCCCTGCAGGCGGGTGATCATCGTGTCAAAGCCTTTGACGCCGCCCTTGCGGTAATCACCGCGCTTTTTCAGCTCCTTCGACAGGATCGGCGCGCTGCCATCGATCAGATCATAGAGCTGTTTGTCCTTTAGGGAAGCGAGACCGTCGTCGAACCGTGCGTCAAAATCATACCCGTCGCGGCGATAATTCGCAAAGTCCAAGAACCATTTCGGACTGATATAGCACGCCTTTTTCTCAAAGAATTTGCCGTAGGCACAGCCTGTCTGTCGGATCACGGGGCCTTTCCACTCCCATACAGGCCAGCTGCCTGTAGCGGGATCATACCAACGATCCCTCGTGACATGCTCCTCGATCGAGAAACCCTCGATCGAATTCTCAAAAAACGGCAAAAAGCCGAATTCATCGATCGCTTCCATCAAGTCATCCATGCTGTCGATGACCAAATCATCTATCTTCATACGCCCTCCGTCAATGATATCTGACGCGAAAACCGCGCTCGTCGGGATCAACGTCGATAGCCTTTTCTTCCATACAGTCGATACGAATGTACCTGCCGCGCTTGATACCGTCGATTGTATCGGCGATCTGGCGCTCTGTACCTTGGATCTCCATCGTTACCGAACCGTCATACTCGTTGCGCACCCAGCCTGTCGCGCCGCAGAGATCAGCGGCGTTTTTCGCATAATAGCGAAAACCGACCGCCTGTACGCTGCCGTAAAAACGGATATATTTGCGGATCACGGTTCTTTTTGTAAACATCTTGCGCCTCCGATATTGCCTAAAGAGGATTTTTATGTTATCATCATATAATTGAAC
>CADAUE010000049.1 GCA_902790985.1 uncultured Ruminococcus sp. | reverse complement strand
TCCCGCATCGGCATCTACTGCCCGAATTCCTATGATTTTGTGCGCGCGTATCTTGCGGTCACCACCCTCGGCGATACCGCGGTGATCCTGCCGCCTCAGCTCGATGAGACGGCGGTGTTCGGCTGTGTGATGAAGTTCGGTATCGACATGCTGATTTGCCATCCTGCGCTTGCGGATAACACGAAGCTGCTTTCCGCGAAACGACCCGACGTCCCCGTGATCCTGTCAAACGCAGAGGGGGGTCAAGCGGTCGAGCCGGTATTGCCCGACGGCAGCGATCCGTGCGTGATCATGTTCACAGGCGGTACGACCGGCAAGAGCAAGGGCGCGCTGCTCTCCAACGCGGCGGTGATGCAGGGAACCGTCAACGGCTGTTACGGCTTGCGGGAGGTGTTCAACCAACGCTATCTGCTGGTACTGCCGCTGTCGCATGTGTTCGGACTGATCCGCAATCTGATGACCGCCTTGTATACCGGTTCCACGCTTTATATCTGCCGCAACAACAAGGATATGTTCCGCGATATCGCAATCTTCCGACCGACCGTTCTGGTGTTGGTACCTGCTCTCGCGGAAATGGCGCTGAATCTCTCGAAGAAGTTCAACAAGAACATGCTCGGCGATTCGCTGAAATATATCATCTGCGGCGCTGCCGCTGTACCGCCGTACTTGATCCGCGAGTACAAGCAGGCGTTCGATATCACCATCTGTCCCGGCTACGGGCTGACCGAAAGCGCGAATCTGGTATCCGGTAATCCCGAATATCTTGCGAAACCCGAATCTGTCGGGCTTCTTTATCCGAACCAACAGGTCAAGGTCGTTGACGGCGAACTTCTCTTAAAGGGCAGGAACTTGATGACCGGCTATGTCGGCGAGGAAGAAGAGGGTGTATATGACGAGGACGGCTGGTTCCGTACCGGCGATCTGGTGCGTTTTGATGACGACGGTTTCCTGTACATCACCGGCCGCGTCAAGGAGATCATTGTCCTGCCGACGGGCGAGAATATCTCTCCCGCTGAGCTGGAGGTCAAGTTCCTTTCCTGTGATCTGATCCAAGACGCGCAGGTATACGAGGATATCGCCGAAAACGGCAGCCATATTCTCGCGCTCGAAGTCGTGCCCCGCGCTCCCGAGATCGCGAAGCTCGGTGATCTCGACCCCGTAAAGGTGATCACCGAAAAGATGGATCAGATCAACGCGACGCTGCCCTCACAGCAGAAGATCTCCCGGATCATCGTGCGGGATTCCGACTTTGAACGCACGCCGAGCATGAAGATAAAGAGGTATCAAAAATGTTGACCAGAGCGGAGATTTTTGAAAAACTGAAAGATATCTTGATTTTTGCCGACCAAAAAAATCTCGAGAAGATCAACGGCTGTACCGAGGATACCAAGCTGGTCACGGAATTGGGCTTCAACTCGGTCTCTGTCCTGTATATGGTTATCGCGATCGAAGAGAGCTTCGGCATAGTCTTTGACAACGCGACGATCGGCGACTTTGAAACGATCGGCGACGTTATCACCTATATCGAGGAACATCAGAAATGAAGTGGGCATATCAAGAGTGCCGCCGCGGCGACATCATCCGCGTCAAGCTCGGCTCCGTTTATCACTACGGCATCTTTGTATCCGACGACGAGGTGATCGCCTTCGGATTGCCTCCAACGGCAGAGAATCTCAGACGTCAAGATGAGATCAAGGTGCTGTCCACCGATATCGAAACTTTTTCCTGCGGTAAGCTGATCGAAACGGCTAAACTGAGCTTTACGGAAAAGCGCCGCAGCAATCCTCCTGACAAAATCGTTGAGCTTTCCAGAGCGCGTCTCGGGGAGGGCGGCTACAGCTTGATCCACAATAACTGCGAGCATTTTGTCAACGAAGTGGTGTTCGGACAGTCTTTCTCCCGACAGGAGCAGGAAGCGCGGGACAAGTGGCGCAAATTTCTTCAAAAGAAAAATAACACCAGGGGGTAAGAGATGACTTTCTTTGTGATCCTTCTCTCGCTTATGTTGTTTTTGATCGTTTTTGTGATCGCGCCGGCGTTTGTGTTTTATCATTCGATCTTTAGCAGGCGCAAGGTGCTGCCGCTTGATGACGAGCGCCTGTATAAGCCCGGGATCGAGCCGTTCAAGGAACGTATGCTGTCTGATCTCGCTGACTTGAAAAAGGTCGGTTTCAAGCGTGTGAGCATTATCGCGAAAGACGGCGTGACCCTATGCGCGGATCTCTATGACCGCGGAGCGGACAAAACCGCTTTGATGGTGCATGGATACAACGCCGATCCTTATGTCAATCTGGTATCGCCCGCGCGATGGCTGTATGATAACGGCTTCAACCTTTTGGTGATCTACCATCGCGCCCATTCCTACAGCGGCGGCGACCGCAGCGGTATGGGATTGCTCGAACAGGACGACGTCGCTTCGTGGATCGAATATCTGGAGGACAGAGATGGTTCTCAGCAGATTTTGCTTTACGGCGCGTCGATGGGCGGCTCAGCGCTTGCGTATCTATCCGACAGGATGACGGAGGATCCTGTCAAGGGCGTTATGATCGACAGCGGCTATATCTCGACAGAACGCCAGCTTCTGCACGACGTCAGACGGATGCATCTGCCTGTGCTGAAGCTGTTGATCCCGCTGATCGGATGGATCTGCAAGAGGGATATCCATGTGGATATCCGCGAGAAAACGACCGATCATCTGAAAAAAGCCAAAAAACCTATCCTGTTTTTCCATACCGAGAACGATCCGACGGTCGATCTTTCGGAGGGACAGGAAAACTGCAACGCCTGTTCTTCGAGAAAGCAGATGGTCATCACAAAGGGAGAGGGACATATGACGGCGTTCCTCAGCGATGAATCGCTTGTAACCAATGCGATGAAGGATTTTATTCATCAATACTTTATATAGAAACATCATGAAAAACGAAAGGAAATGAACATGAGTAAATTTGTTTTGATGGCGGACGCAGGCAGCGACCTCTCCGTTGAACTCCAAAAAAAGTATGATATCCGTGTGATCAACGGTCATGTCGTCTTACCCGGCAAGGGCGATATCCCGTCCTTTATGGAGTGGGGCGAAATCTCCGCTGAGGCGTTTTATTCCGACCTCAAAAAGAATCCCAATAGCTATTCGACCTCTCCAGCGAATGTCGCGGAGTATGAGGCGGTTTTTGAGGAATACGCGAAAGAGGATATCCCCGTGATCTGTGTCACGATCTCTTCCACGATGTCCGGTTCTATGGGCTTTGCCGAGACCGCTAAGAAAAACATCCTCACAAAGTACCCCGACGCGAAGATCGCGCTCGTCGATTCTATGCGTTTCGGACCCGGTTTCGGTCTGATGGTCGTACATGCGTCCATCCTCCGCGGCGAGGGCAAAAGCTACGAAGAGGTCGTCGAATACCTCGAACAGAACAAAAACCGTTATCATCAAGCCGGTTGGCTGGATGATCTGAGCTTTGTCGCGAAGAAGGGCAGGATCACCCATCCTAAGGCGTTCTTCGGCACGCTGGCGGGTATCAAGCCGATCGGTGAATTCGATTCCGGCGGTATGACGACCGTCCTCGGCAAGGCGAAGGGCGCGAAGGCGGCGTATGCCGTATTGCTCAAGTATATCGAAGCGACCGTGGATGACCCCGGGGAACAGGTGTTCTTCATCGCCCAGTCCAACCGTCTCGCGCAGGCTCAGCAGTATAAGCAGATGATCGAGGAGCGTTTTCATCCGAAGGGCGTTTACATCAAAGACGTCTATCCGTTCTGCGGTATCAACGTCGGTCCCGGACTGATGGCGGCTTACTACATGGGTAAGCCGATCTCCGCCGATCTTTCTACGGAACGCGCGCTGATCGAGAAGTTTATTGCAGAGGCAAAGTAATTTAGTTAGGTTTGATACAAATGTCTACAAGAAGGATCAACGGTATCCAGCTTGAAAAAATGATAGAAAACGGGCTTGCCCTTTTGCAGCAGCATGAGGAAGAGGTCAACCGTCTGAATGTCTTTCCCGTGCCCGACGGCGATACCGGCACCAACATGGCACTGACGCTCGGCAACGGCGTGCGCTACGCGTCTTCTACGGATGATTGCGGCGCATATCTCAAGAAGCTGTCCGAGGGAATGCTTTTAGGCGCGCGCGGAAACTCCGGCGTGATCCTGTCCCAGTTCTTCAAGGGCTTTGCGGTGGAGCTGACGCGCTCGCCGCTGATCGGCCCCGGCGAACTGCGCAACGGTCTTATTCGCGGCTATCGTACAGCGTACGACGCTGTCGTACACCCTGTCGAGGGCACGATCCTTTCCGTGACCCGAGAGGGGATCGAGCATATCCGCACCCAGATCACGCGCAATACGTCGATCGAGACCATCCTCTCGATGTACATCGCCGAGATGCGCAAGACCCTGTCCTACACGCCCGAGATGCTCAGCGTCCTCAAAGAGGCCGGCGTCGTCGACAGCGGCGCGTACGGCTTTATCCTCATCGTTGAGGGAATGCTCAAATGTCTGTACGGCGAGGTCATCATTCCGAAAGCGCAGGAGCCTGTACCGCAGAAGCAATTGGTCGATCTGTCGCTGTTCAACGAGGACTCCGAGTTCTCAGACGGCTATTGTACTGAATTTATTCTGCAAAGATTACGTAACGCGCGTTACGAACAGCGGTTTTCGAAGGACGATTTTATCGCGCAGCTGCGGTTTTTCGGCAATTCCATCGCGGTGGTAGTAGACGGTATGCGCGTCAAGGTGCATATCCATACGCTCTATCCGTCTAAGGTGATCGCCTTTGCTCAGCAGTACGGCGAATTCTTGACCTTCAAGATGGAGAACATGCAGGTACAGCACAATGAGCACGACCGTGATTTTGAACAGAAAAAGATCCATAAATCCTTGGCGATCGTAGCGGTCGTCAGCGGCGAGGGCGTGAAGACGCTGTTTGAGAACTTCGGCTGCGATATCGTCATCGACGGCGGCACGACGATGAATACCTCGTCGGCGGAATTTGTCGAAGCGTTCGAGCAACTGGATGCGGATCATATCGTCGTCCTGCCGAACAACCCTAATATCATCTTAGCGGCAAATCAGGCGGTCGAGCTTTCCAAGCGCCGTGACATCACCGTGATCCCGTCAAGGAGCGTTGCCCAAGGGTATTTCGCGATGGCGATGGATACCGCCGACAGCGAAGTGAAGTTCCGTGTGTCACAGATGATGAGCGGTATCGAGGATATCGTCACCGTCAGCCAGACGGTCGCTTCGCGGGATTATACCTTCCACGAGATCTCCTGCAAAAAGGGAGATGAGATCGCTTTGCTTGACGGCGAGATCGTCAGCGTCGGATCGGATTTTGTCAAGACGATCATAGATACCTTGTCTTCCGTACCCGATATCGACGAGAAAGAGACCTGCGTGATCTTCCGCGGCAAGGATGTTCCCGCCGATAAAGAGGACGCGCTGTATGAGGCGATCTCTACGCGCTGTCCGATGATGGATATCGAGTTTATTGACGGCGGTCAGGAGATCTATCACTGGATCGTCGGTTTAGCTTAAGGAGTTATTATGCCGATTTGGATTTGGATTTTGATCGCGGTATTCGTTTTCGGCATCCTGCCGTGGCCGATCCTGGCTTATTATCTGTATTCTGTTCTTTTGGTGAGGACCTCTAAGAAGAAATGGGGCAGAGAGTGCAGTATCCCCGATGACGAAGAGTACAAGAGGATGTTTGACATCGGTATCGAGTGGGAGAAGCAGTACGCTTCTGTCAAACAGCCTGTTGAGATTACAAGCGACGGCTTTCGGCTTGTCGGAGAGTATTTTGACTTCGGTTCCGATACGTCGGTGATCATCATCGCCGGCAGGATGGAGTCGCTTTTGTATTCCTATTATTTTGCCGAGCCGTACCGCAGGCTCGGATATAACGTGCTGGTGATCGACAACCGCTCCCACGGGCTTTCCGAGGGCAGGTATCTTTCGCTGGGCTTCAAGGAATATCGCGATATCCTCAAATGGGGCGAGCTGCTCCATGACAGATTTCATCAAAAAAGCATCGTGATCCACGGTATCTGTATCGGCTCGTCCACGGGACTGTTCGCCCTATGCGCGCCGGAGTGTCCCGATTACTTCAAGGCGATCGTCGCGGAGGGTATGTATACGAGCTTCCACGATTCGTTCGTTAACCACCTTATCGACGGCAACCATCCCAAAGAACCCGCGACCTTTCTCGTCATGCTCTATATCCGTATCTTCGCGGGAGCCGACGTCGTACACGACGGACCTTTGAATCGGATCGATCGCCTCAAAAAGCCGATCCTGTTCCTGCACAGCCGTGAGGATGTTTTCTCTCTGCCGAGCGAGGTGCAGCAGGTGTATGACCGCTGTCGTGCTGAAAAGAAGCTCGTTTGGTTCGAAAAAGGCGCTCATTCACGCGTGCGGATCAACGCGACAGAGAGATATGACGAAACTGTAATTGACTTTTTCAAGAGTTTGGATATATAATGTAGTTGCATACATATCCGTATGCAGTATAGAATATGTATCAAATAGGAGGTATTACATATGAATTGTAAACAATGCGGCAGCGAACTTGCTCCCGAGGCAAAGTTCTGCGGAACTTGCGGATCGCCTGTCGAGGCGGCTCAGCCCGTACAGCCTGTGCAGGAAGAAGTTGCTCAGCCTGTCGAAAATGTCGATGCACAGCCTCAGTATGCACAGCCCGTCGAGCCTGTCGAGCCCCGGTATCAGCAACCTGTTGAGCCTGAACAGCCTCAGTATCAGCAGCCCGTCGAGCCCGTACAGCCCCAGTACGCACAGCCTGTTCAGCCTGTATACGCGCAGCCCGAACAGCAGCCCTATCAGCAGCCGCAGTATCAGCAGACTCCGTACCAGCAGCCCTATCAGCAGCCGCAGTACAATAATCCTCAGTATCAGCAGCAGTATCCGCAGCAGCAATACAACGCGGGTATGCGTGCGGAGGATCCGAATGAGCGCAGCCTTTCCAAGTCCGTTCTTGTCTTCGGCATCCTCGGTATCGCTTTCGCCTGCACCTTCTACCTTTCTTTCTTAGGCATCATCTTCGGCGCGATCGCGCTGAGCAAGGCGAAGAAATATGTCAACTCCGGTTATGAGCTGACCGGTCGCGCAAAGGTCGGCAAGATCTTAGGTACGGTCGGTCTGATCCTCGGTATCGTTCTGACGGTCATCCTGTTGATCGTGATCGTTGTAGCGATCATCGCTGCGGCTTCCTACAGCGGCAGCTACTACAGCAGTAACTATTACTATTATTGATAATGATCGACCTTTTCGGGGACAGGTACGCTTGTCCCCGATATCTTTTTGGAATAATGATGTAAGACAGGGGTATCATAAAGTGAAAAGAACGAAAATTTTGAAACGGGTGCTTCTCTCTCTTTTGATTTTTGTGATATCCTTTTCTCTGATCTCGATGCTCCTGTCAGCGTTGTTCTACGGCGTTTTCTTCCCTCGTCGTGATTCGGCGGCAGAATATACCCTGCGTTACAGTGATATCGACGCTTCCGCTTATCCGCGCGAACGGGTGCGGTTTTCATCGGGTGAAAATACGCTGACCGGTTACTGTTATCCCTGTGACGATCCTTTGGGTCTGATCGTGATCTCGGCGGGATTCGGCGAGGTGTGTGATTCTCACTTGAGCGAAACGATGTATTTTGTAGACAACGGCTTTTCGGTTTTTTGCTTTGACTGTACCGGCGTCGGTGAGAGCGATGGGCGCGGTACTGTCGGCTTGGCGCAGCCCGCGCTGGATCTTCGGGCGGCGTTGACGTATATCGCCGATGCTCCCGCGCTCAGCCGGCTGCCGGTGTTTCTCTTCGGCCATTCGGCGGGAGGTTACGCCGCGGCGACCTGCACCGATGTGCCCGGTGTCAAGGCGGTGGTCATCCTCTCGGGCTTTGATTCGCCGACGCTGTTGATGCGTGAGTCCGCGCGTGGATATGTCGGCGTCCTTGCGGATATCGAATATCCCTTTTTGGTGTTGCAGACCGAATTGGTGTTCGGCGGCAGGGGAGGGGTGAGCGCGTCCGACCGCCTGCTCGATGCCGAGATACCGATCGCGGTATTTGAAGGGAACAACGATCAAACGATACCTCCTTCTGTGCGTCTGAGCCAAAAGCTCAGCGATACTGCAAACGAGCGTATCTCTTTACAAATCTGTGACCGGCCGCCGAGAAACGGTCACAGCGGGATCTGGTTGACGGAGAATGCTATGAACTATCGTGCGGTCGATCATGACGAGCCTCTCGACCTGTTTGCGGCAAACGAACCGGATACGGAATTTTTATCCGATATCGTTACCTTTTATCGATCTGCTATAACGTAAAAAAGCACCGGAAGCGTTACTTCCGGTGCTGATTTTATTGCTACTTAGTATTAGGTATCAAAGTGATTCTCTGTTAAGGCGGAACGCGACGGAGCGCTTGAGGTATTTGAGGTAATACTCGTCGTGGCACATGCTCTTTTCGGGATTATCGCTGAGCTTCGCGACAGGCTTGTCGTTGACATACTGGAGCTTGATGACGATGTTCAGCGGGTCGACACAGGTATCGTTGGAGCAGAAGGTGCCTATGCCGAAAGACACCTTGGCTCTGTCCTTGAAGTAGTCATAGAGCGCCTGCGCGCGGTCAAAGTCGAGACCGTCGGAGAAAAGCAGGAGCTTTGTTCTGGGGTCAACGCCATAGCTCTCATAGTGCTTGATAATCTTCTCGCCCCATTCATACGGATCGCCCGAATCATGGCGCACGCCGTTGTAGTTGTTGACCATGGAGCGGTTGAAGTCCAGCAGAAAGAGGTCGGTGGTGATGGTGTCGGTCAGCGCGGTACCGTTGTCGCCGTCGTACTCGTCGTACCAGTCGCGCATCGCGTAGTGGTTGGTGTAGGCGAGAGGATAGCGGTCGATGCCTTGGTACATCTGTACGAATTCATGCGCGTAGGTGCCGATGGGGGTGAGGTTGTATTTCATCGCGAGGTATACGTTAGAGGTACCGATGCATTTGTCGGTCTCGGTCGACAGTCTGCGTACGACGACGTCCTCCCACTCGCGGGAGAGTCGTCTGCGGCAGCCGAATTCCGCGAACTTGAAGGTATAGGTGCCGTCGTTGAGGGCTTCGATTTTTTTGTTCAGCTTTTCTTCAGCGGATCTTAACAGCATGTCATAGTCATAGGACATACGGAAGTAGACCTCGTTGACGATCTCCAGCAGATGGATCTCAAACTGCATCGCAGAGAACAGCGGGCCGTCAACGATGATAGAAAGCTCACCGTCGTCGCTCAGCTCAGTGGTGACATATTCGCGGATCGGTCTCCACAGGCGCAGAAATTCGACATAGTCGTTTTTGATGAAGCGGATGGAACGCAGATAGTCCAGCTCATCCTTGCGGAATCTGAGGGTGCAGAGGTGGTCGATCTGTGAGTTGATCTCGTCGAGCATCTCTTTGGTGAATCGGATATCTTTATTGCGGCACTTGAAGTAGTATTTTCCGCAAAGGTCGGTGTGCTTGTGGAAGATGACCTGATCCATATTGAATTTGTATAGGTCGGTATCCAGAAGGGATATGACGATAGGGTCGAGTTTCATGATTCTTTCCTTTCGTTTTAAACGATATTGTTAAAATAATAATACTTTCCGAGCGACAAGTCAAGTATTCCTTTACGAAGCGAAAGAAAAGCGGCTGAAACCAGCCGCCGCAGAGTTATGAAATTGTCATTTATATAGATATTGCAAAGGCAAAGGATTCCATTCCTAAGGAAGCTGACTGAGGGTTCCCCGTGGCAATCTCATCCGATTCGGGCAAATACCCGCACAGGGAAGATTATTGGTTTTTGATCGTGACGTCGAGCTGATTGAACGGGATCGTGATACCGTTTTTGTCGAGCGCTTCCTTGATGCTTTGGGTAAGGGAGTAGTAGACCGTCCAGTAGTCCTTGAAGTCACAGTAGCAGCGAACAGAGAATTCCAGCGCACTTTCGCCGAATTTTTCGAGGTTGACCGAATCCAGATGGGTCTCGTCATGCACCAGATGCTCGGTGGCTTTCAGCACGCCTAAAACGACCTCTTTGACACGGTCGATGTCCGCGTCATAGGGGATTGGCAGATCGACCTGCACTCTGACGATCGGTTCGGTTGTATGGTTGTTGACTTTTGAAGAAGAGATGACCGAGTTGGGAACGATAACGTTGGTACGGCTGTAGGTCAAAATGTTCGTATGCATGATGTCGATCTTCTGCACGAAGCCGGCGTAGTTGTCGAATTCGATGAAGTCGCCGGTGACAAAGGGTCTGGTGAACAGGATGACGATACCGCTTGCGATATCGTTGAGCCTGTCTTTGAGCGCTAAAGCGATCGCCGCGGCAGCTGCTGAGAAGAACGCGACCAGTCCGGCGATAGAGATCTCCATCGCGGACAGCGCCGAGAACAGCGTGAGGATGTAGATGAGGATCCGTACCGCCTTGCAGACAAAGTCGGTCAGCGACAGATCGACGCCTTTCTTGGTCATCGCTTTGCGGGTGATCCGAACGACGACGAAGGCGATCAACAGGCCCAAAGCGACGATGATCAGCGCCGAGATCAGCTGCGGTAAGTAGCTGATCAGATTGATTTTGAGGTTATCCCAAAAGTTTAACACATTTTCCATAAGATCAACTCCATGAAGATGATAAAAATATTGTAACGAAAACAGTTGACAAAATCAATAGATAAGTTGTAAACTCTAAAGCATACTAATAATAATACTATGATGAAATCGGAAGTGATGTCATGAAAGCTTTGATCACCGGCGCGTCGTCCGGTATCGGTCGCGATATGGCGCGTTATCTCGCGCAAAAGGGATGGGATCTGATCCTGGTCGCCCGTCGCGAGGACAGGATCAAGGATCTGCAAAGAGAGCT
>CADAUE010000048.1 GCA_902790985.1 uncultured Ruminococcus sp. | reverse complement strand
CCCTCAAAATTCACCTACCTTGTGAAAAATTATGAGGAACAGGCTTTTGAGCCCGAGTATATCGTCAGCGTGGACGTCGCCGCGCCCACCCTTTTGGGCGAGAGCGTGATGGAAGGTGTAGATCATATCGACCTGTGTATCGACCACCACGGCACCAACTCGCTCACGGCGGACAACCGCTATGTCGACAGCACGGCTGCCGCGGCGGCTGAGATCATTTTTCAGCTCACCGAGCTGTTGAACGTCGGCTTGGACGATGATATCGCCGGCGGTATCTATACGGGTATCTCTACCGATACGGGCTGCTTTGTTTATACCAACACCACCCCGCGCACCCATCAGATCGCGGCTCAGGTCATGTCCTACTGCGACTGGCGCATGATCAACAGCATCAACTTTGTGATCAAAAGCCGCGCGAAGGTCAAGATGGAGCGCATGATCTACAAGACCATGGAGTTCTATGCCGGCGGCAAGTGCGCGATCGTCTACACCACCCTCGCCATGTGCGAGGCGATGGGAGCGGGCGACGACGAGATGGAAGGTCTCGCCAACATTCCGCGCCGTATCGAGGGCGTGGAGATGGGCATTACCATGCGCGAAAAGGCAGGCGGCGTATTCAAGGTCTCGGTTCGTACCAACGATAATATCGACGCGGCAGAATTCTGCAAGCAGTTCGGTGGCGGCGGCCACCCCGCGGCTTCCGGCTGCTCTATCGAGGGCGATCTTGAGACCGTGAAAAGAAAGCTGATCGACGCGGCGGAGGAATACCTCAAATGAACGGCGTTGTTCTGATACATAAAGAAAAGGACTTTACTTCCTTTGACGTTGTGGCGGTCGTAAGAAAGCTGACCGGTCAGAAGAAGGTCGGCCATACCGGAACGCTCGACCCCAACGCGACGGGCGTCTTGCCCGTGCTGCTGGGTACGGCGACCAAGGCGCAGGATATCATCCCCAGCCACGACAAGCGCTACAGGGCTGATTTTCGCTTCGGGATCGCGACCGATACTCTCGATATCTGGGGCGAGGTCACGGAGGAAAAGCCGTCAAATATATCTTGCGAAGAAGTAGAAAAGGCTCTTGAATCCTTTCGGGGACAGATCGAACAGCTCCCGCCGATGTACTCGGCGGTCAGCATCGACGGCAAGCGGCTGTACCAGTATGCCCGCGAGGGCAAAGAGGTGGAGCGCCGTCCCCGGACGGTGACGGTCTATGAGCTGGAGCTGCTTTCCTTTGACGAAAGCTCTCAGAGCGGGACGCTCGCTGTCTACTGCGGCGGCGGCACCTACATCCGCTCCTTGATCGACGACATCGCGCGGTCGCTCGGCACGGTCGGCGTGATGACCGACCTCGTGCGCACGGAGGCTTGCGGTTATCGGCTCGGGGACTGTATGACCCTCGATCAGCTGCGTCAAAGGGTCAAAGCAGGCGATCTGAGCTTTGTCAAAAGCGTCGAGAGCATCTTTGAGAGCTACGACGAGCTGGTCGTCAGCGATAAACAGGCGCATCGTTTTGCCAACGGCAATCCGCTGGACGTCATCCGTACCGAGCTGAGAAACGGAACGGAGGATAAAAAAATATACCGCGTGAAGGACAGACAAGGCAACTTCCTCTCACTCGGTATCGTCGACGGCGACAGCCTGAAATTATATAAGCATTTTTGATAGGCTCCCTTTGGTAAAGGGAGCTGTCGCCGTTAAGGCGACTGAGGGATTGTATCAATGGAGCGGAATTATCCGCGACCAACCAAATCAGGTGGTTTTCCATGGAAAGAATACATAATAAAGAGAATGTACCGTTTGCAAAAGAACTGCGAAAAAACATGACCAAAGAAGAAAAGCACCTTTGGTATGATTATTTGAAACCTTACCGACAAACTTTTGGGATAGCTTTTTCCAGACAAAAAATTATCGGTAACTATATTGTCGATTTCTACTGTCCGAAAGCTAAGATTGCAGTTGAACTGGACGGTTCACAGCATTATGAAGAAAATGTATTCTTTTATGATGTGCAAAGGACAGCATATTTAAATAAACATGGGATCGCTGTATTGAGATATACAAACAGGGAGATACATACAAGATTCAAGGAAGTGTGTAATGATATTGATTTTCACGTAACTGCGAGAATCAAAGCCCTGCGAGAATAGAGTTTCTCCCTTCGGTCGATCAATTAATGCAATCCCTCAGTCGCCTTTGGGCGACAGCTCCCTTTACCAAAGGGAGCCTCTCTACTTCAAATTTTCATCTACGGGATAAGACGTCAGAAAGCGGATAGAGCGCTCGATGGCGTCTTTGCTGTTTTTATAGTCGCCGCCCGCGTTGCGATAGTCAAACATGGTGGTGAAGTGGGTGACGTCGTCGTACAGGGTATCCATGTAGCCGTGTGCGAGCTTGTTGGTGGCGGCGTAAAAGTCGGGCAGGGCTTTTTTGTCCATATTCTTCTTGCTGACGTTGCCCATGATGAGCGCGTAGTGGTCAAGGCAGATGAAGTCCTGGTCGGCATATTGGCGTCTGAAGTCATGATCCGCGCCGAACTGGACATAGACGGTCGCGAGAAGGTGCAGGATATCGCGCTCGATGCGGTCGCAAACATAGCAGGTGCCGGCGTTCTGACGGATCGCCGCGATCATCTTCTTGTCGGCGGCGTCGGTGTCCTTTTTCGGGAACACCTTTTTGCGCAGCTCGTCGATGTGGGTCTGGAGCAGCAGCGCGTTCGACAGGCGCGGACCGGTGTTGACCATCATCGAGAAGTGACGGTGACAGAAGCCGACCTCGTTGGTCTTTACGCGCACATCGGGCGCCATCATCGCGGCTCCCGTGATGTACTCGACATACTGTTCCTCGAGCATACGGTGCATGCGGCAGATCGGACAGCCCTCTGTCTCTTCAAAGATCTCGGTGATCGGGATGGTGGTGATGTTCGGTTTCATGGTCAAATCTCCTTTCGGTGCGGAGCAAATGCCGACGCTCAAATTTTGTAAAATTATTATAGCATATTACGTTCGGATATGGTATACTTAATTTGTATTTTTTTAAAATGGGGAGATTATGAGCATTCTGTTTGAAAATGTGACCGACCTCGACCTGCATGAAACGCTGTTATGCGGTCAGTGCTTTCGGTGGAAAGAACGACCGGACGGCAGCTTTGGCGGGGTCGTGCGGGGAAAAGCGGCAGTCGCGCGGATGGAGGGCGACTGCCTGATCCTCGACGGCGCCGAGGGATCCGACCGCGGGATGTGGCACGACTACTTCGACCTCGGACTCGACTACGGCGAAGTGAAGCGGCAGCTCTCGGCGATCCATCCGATCCTTGCCGAAGCCGCGCGGTTCGCTCCGGGGATCCGTATCCTCCGACAAGAGCCGTTCGAGGCGCTGATCACCTTTATCATCTCTCAGAACAATAACATCAAGCGGATCGAAGGGATCGTTGATCGGCTGTGCGAGAATTTCGGTGAGCCGATTTTTGGGGGAGGGGCCGGCTCCTCCGGCGGGCGATTCGCTTTTCCGACCGCCGAGCGGCTGGCGGCTTTATCGCCCGACGACCTTATGCCCATCCGCGCGGGATTTCGTCACCGCTATCTTATCGACGCGGCGCAAAAGGTCGCGGACGGTACGGTGGACTTGGAAAGCCTGCGGACGTTGCCCTATGACGAAGCGCGGGCTGAGCTGATGAAGATCACCGGCGTAGGGGTCAAGGTCGCCGACTGTGTCCTGCTCTATGGGCTTCATCGGCTGGACGGATTTCCGCTTGACGTATGGATGAAACGCGCGATGGCGGTGTTGTTCGACGGGATAGAACCGTCCGCGTTCGGACAGTACGCCGGTATCGCCCAGCAGTATATCTTCCATTATTCTCGTATGCATCCCGAATTATTTGGTTAACTGATACAGGAGGAACTTATGAAAATCGTTTTTGCTTTGGCGATCCTATCGCTGCTGGTTTTCACCGTGGCAAGTATTTTCAAGGAACGTAAGTACACGAAGGTCATTCGCTTTGTGTCCTGCTCAGCGGCAGTCGTACTGTCGCTGATCGCCGGGATCGCGGCGCCGAATCTGCGGTCGCTCGGGATCGGCGTTGCCGTTCTCACGGCGGTGAGCTTTGGTATCTCGCTCTTTGCCGGACGGCTCAAAAAGGACAGCGCGAAAGCCTTCGCCTCGTATATCGCGAAGGCGATGCTGGTCGTGCTGCTGCTCGAGGCGGTCTGCTTCAACTTCAACAGCTACCATCTGTGGAAGGGCGGTTATGACGAAACGCCGATGAACCTCGACGGCGCGGTCGTGAGCGGTATGTCGAAGAGCGGAAATGATTATGTCACGAACGGAGAGTCCGCGACGATCGAATTCCCCTCCCTTGACCAAAAGGTCGGCACGATCCGACTCGACCTCAAGGGTACCGCCTACAAGACCGATTATTCCATCGACTTTGCCGACGAGACCAACGCTTCCTACTATATGCGCACAGGGCTGGTCACAGGCTCGGTGTTCAACGGGATCGACGCGACAAAGACCGTTGTCTGTGATTTTTCGGGCAAGGTCAGCAAGCTGAGGATCAACCTTACTCAGCTGAAAGACAACGTCGTCACCCTGAGCGGCGTGACGCTGAACGCCGATTATCCGACGCATTTTTCCTATCCGCGATTCTTTTTGATCCTCTTCGGCATCGCGTTCGTCTATGCGTTCAAACGCTCTGTCAGCTTCAGAAAGCCCTTCGGCGATCAGCTGAAAAACGCGAAGGCCGTCACCGCGATCATCGTTTTGGTCATGGTGATCCTCTCGCTGCTGCTGTCCTCGATCGGACTGAATCCGCAGACAGATTTCAATTCGACAAACGGCAACCAGATCACCAAGGAGCTTGTCGATTCCTTTGAAAAGGGTCAGGCGGAGCTGACCGACAAGCCGTCCTCCGATCTGCTCTCGATGCAGAACCCCTACGACTGGTCGGCGCGCACGGAGCAGAACGTCAGCGCGAAGTGGGATCATGTGCTGTATAACGGAAAGTACTATTCCTACTACGGCGTCGGTCCGGTGATCCTCTTGTATCTGCCGTACCACCTCATCACGGGGCATTACCTCGCGAGCCTGCCGGGGGTCTTGCTCTTCAACACTCTGGCGCTGATCTTCCTCGGCATGACCTTCTATGTGCTGATGAAAAAGCTGTTCAAGGATATCCCGCTGTCGATGTACACGGCGGCGCTCGTCATGATCTACGCCTCCTGCGGCGTCTGGTACTGCACGGTGATGGCGAACTTCTATGAGATCGCCCAAAGCTCCGGCTTCTGCTTCACGATCATGGGCGCGTATTTCCTTGTGTCGTCCAACGTGATCGGCTCGGATAAAGAACCGATCAGACCCATCCGCGCGGCGCTGTCCTCGCTGTTCCTCGCGATCGCGGTCACCTGTCGCCCGACCACGGCGATCTGGTGCGTCGTGGCGGTAGCGTTCATCGTCGCGGGCGTCTTGAAGCTCAGACGGACAAAGAGCGGCAAGCCCCTGTATGTCAAATACCTGCTGTGCGCTCTCTTGCCGTTCGTCGTTATCGGCGGCGCGCAGATGCTCTATAACCACGCGCGATTCGGTTCGTTCACCGACTTCGGTATCGCCTACTCGCTGACCATCAACGACTTTACCCATACCGAGTTCCATACCCAGCTCTCGGCGATCGGCTTCTTTGATTATCTCTTAGCGCCCCCGTCCTTCTCGGGCGAGTTCCCGTATGTGCAGACGACCATGTCGACGCTGGGAGTCAACGGCTACTACTTTGAGGCCACCAAAAACGGCGCGGGGCTGCTCTATCGCGCGCTGCCGATGTTCTTCCTCTTTGCGGCGCCGTTCGCGCTGAAGTTCGTCGAAAAAGAAAAGCGCGTCCGCGCCGCGGTGCTGTTCAGCGCGGTCGCTTTCATCGCGCCGTTCATCGTCATCGCGTCTATCTGGGAGTCCGGCTACGGTACGCGTTACATGATGGACTTCGCGTGGGAGATGCTCGCCTGCGCCTTTATCGTCATGTTTATGTTCTACCGCCATATCAAGGGCAGGGACGCGAAGCGTATCTATGAGCATATCCTGCTGATCATGATGTTCGCCTGCCTGTTCGTCAACATGGGACTGGTCTACGCCTACTGGTACCCCGGCGCGTATGTCGGCGGTCATGAGGCGGCGTTCGAGAGCTTCGGCAGGATGTTCTCGATGTTCAACACATAGGATCGTCAGCTCCGTCAAAGCGATAGTATTTGTTTACATTTTTCGGTTGAAAAACGCTTTTTCATGTGCTATGATAGCGTGAGAAACCGATGGAAGGTGAATCTATGAACAACGATTGGACAAAGCAGAAACAGCACCACGGCGTTTCTGAGGAATATATCAAAAAAACCCGGAGAAAGCGCGTTTTGAAGGAGTGGCTGATCTCCCTGCTCGTCACGGTGATCGCGCTCGGCTGTGTGGTCGGCGCACAGTACTGGTTCACCGGCACGACCGGTATCACGCTCGACCCCAAGATGGTGTGGATCGGCAACGCGATCGGCGGCGTGATCATGCTGCTGATCGTCCACCACTTTGTCAAAGCGCCGAAGGATCAATATCAGTAAAACCGAAGAGATAGAAAAACAGGGCTGTCGCGGTGACAGCCCTGTTGCTTTTGTATGATCAGGATTTGAGTTTTTTGTTTTTGTTCTTCAGCTCTTCGAGGTTTTTCGGCTTGCGCTGCATGTATGCCATGAAGAAGTCGCATACCTTGCGTACCAGCACGCACAGCACCAGCGATACCACAAAGCTGCCGAAGTAGAGCATGATCTCCTGGCGCGGCCCGATCTTATAGATGCGCTCGAGATAGTGGTTGATGTTCAGATAGATCATGTAGTATTCCATCGAGTACATGCCGACGAATTCGAAGAAGTTTCTGAGCAGATTCGCCTTGCCTCTGTGTCTGAGCTCGGTGCAGATGAAGCTGTCCAGCACGACCAGCGCGATACCTAAGGGGCATGCCGCGTAGCGGTAGATGAAGATGTACATGGTTTCCATCTCCTTGGTGTAGCCGGGAACGATCGCCTTGACGATGGCGTTGTAGTTCGCCATCAGTACCAGCATGCCGACCGCCACGGCGAGCACCAGCCACAGCCATCTTCTGTCGATCTCTTTCTTTTCCATGACGAACCGACCCGCCCAGATACCGATGACGAATACCGGGATACGGCACAGCGCGATCTCGACGTTGGAGTATACGCCGGGAGCGATCGCTCTGACCGCGAAGGTACCGACAACGATGACAGCGACCAGTCCGATCATGCCCCAAGCCTTCCACTTGTCGATGATCTTGTAGAAGATCGGGAACACCAGATACATCAGCAGGATCAGTGAGATGAACCAGAATACGCGCTCACCCTTGACGAAGAAGTAGAGGAAGGTCTCGCGCAGGACGTAGTAGAGCGGTCCCGAGCTGAAGCGTCCGTTGACATAGCGCAGCGAAAAGTAGAACGTCGCGATCAAAAACGCCGAGGGCAAAACGCGCATCAGTCGCTTTTTCCAAAAGCTCAGCACATGGCTGTCTTTCGTGAACGAAAAGTACAGCCCGATACCCGACAGGAACAGGAACATGTCGACGCCGACGTTGCCCGTGCTGCGGATGAACTTGAGCGGTTCCGCGATGAAATCGCTTTTGATGTAGAACGATATCGTGTCGTTGAGGTAGTCGGAGTGGAACAGACCGATCCACAGCGTCGCGATACCGAAGATGACGTTACGCGCTTCGCTGATCGCGAAGAGGTTGAACGTCTTTCTTGTCTTTGCCATAGAATTCTCCTTTACAGGGATTTATCCTTTACAGGGATTTATCCTTATCTCATAAATTATAGCAATTATTCCCGATGATGTCAATTATATTGCGGTTTTGTAACGATATGTCGCCTTTTGGGATGATACGGAAAGGCGAATCGATATTGCATTTTTATATAAAATGGTTTATACTAAATTTGTATAGTTTATTGCGTTTTAAGCGGTTGAGATTGCCACGTCGGCGGTCGCAGCCGCCTCCTCGCAATGACAATTCAAAAACAGGAGTGAACACCCATGTGCAAAGCGTGTGACAAAAAGACATTTTACATCACCACCCCGATCTACTATCCCTCGGGCAACCCCCATATCGGGCATACCTATACCACCGTCGCGTGCGACAGTATCGCCCGCTACAAGAGGATGCAGGGCTACGATGTGATGTTCCTGACCGGTACCGACGAACACGGTCAGAAGATAGAGGAAAAGGCGAAGGAACGCGGTATCACCCCCAAGCAGTATGTCGACGAGATCGTCGCGGTCTTCAAGAAGCTGTGGGAGTACATGAACATCAGCTATGACCGCTATATCCGCACCACCGACGATTACCATGTCGAGAGCGTGCAGAAGATCTTCAAGGAGCTGTATGACCGCGGCTATATCTACAAGGGTGAGTACGCGGGCAAGTACTGCACCCCGTGCGAGAGCTTCTGGACAGAATCCCAGCTGGTCGACGGCAAATGCCCCGACTGCGGACGCGAGGTCATCGAAGCAAAGGAAGAAGCCTACTTCTTCAAGATGACTCCCTTTGCCGAGCGTATCGAGAAGCTGCTCACCGAGACCGACTATCTGCGTCCGCGCACCAGAGCGACGGAGCTTGTCAACAACTTCCTGCAGCCCTCTGTTGATGAAAACGGCAACAAGACCTACGGGCTCGAGGATCTGTGTGTATCGCGTACCTCGTTCAGCTGGGGCATCCCCGTGACCTTCGACACCAAGCATGTCGTCTACGTCTGGATCGACGCGCTCTCGAACTATATCACCGCGCTGGGCTACGAGAACGGCGCGTACGATGACTACAAAAAGTACTGGCCCGCCGACGTCCACATGGTCGCTAAGGACATCATGCGTTTCCACGCGATCATCTGGCCCGCCATGCTGATGGCGCTCGAGCAGCCCCTGCCGCAGCACCTCGCGGTACACGGCTGGATCACCTTCAACGGTCAGAAGATGTCAAAATCCCTCGGCAACGTTGTCGATCCGTTCATCCTCGGCGAGCGCTACGGCGTAGACGCGATCCGCTACCATATCATGCGCGAGATGGCGCTGGGCGCGGACAGCTCGTTCTCTAACGAGATCATGATCAACCGTATCAACACCGATCTCGCCAACGGTCTGGGCAATCTCGTCAGCCGCACCGTCGCGATGATCGACAAGTACTTCGGCGGCACGCTCCCGACCGACAGGGAAGAGGGCGACTTTGACGCCGACCTGATCGCGACCGCCACCGCGCTGAAAGCGAAGGTCGACGATCACGTTGAGAACACCCGTCTGAATCTGGCGCTGGAAGAGATCTTCAAGGTTATCTCCCGCGCGAACAAATATATCGACGAGACCACCCCGTGGATTTTGGGCAAGGATGAGAGCAAAAAGGCACGTTTGGCGACGGTTCTGTACAACCTGCTCGACACCATCCGTATCGCCGCTACTCTGCTGTCGGCGTTTATGCCGTCAACAATGCCCAAGGTTTTTGAGCAGATCGGCGCGGCTGAGTACGCGAAGTATGACGACGCGGACAAGTTCGGCGTCCTGCCGCTCGACGTTACCGTTCATCGCGGTGAGGCGATCTTCCCTCGCATCGACGTTGATAAGGAGATCGAGGAGCTCAACGCGATCATCAAGAACAATGAGCCGAAAGAGGAACCTGCCTTCGATCTGCCCGAGCACAAGCCTGAGATTGCGTTCGACGACTTTGAAAAGGTCGAGCTGAGGGTCGCAAAGGTGCTTGCGTGTGAAAAGGTCAAGAAGAGTAAAAAGCTCCTGAAATTCACCCTCGACGACGGTGAGGGCGAGCGCGTCATCCTCTCCGGTATCGCAGAGTATTACGCTCCCGACGAGCTGGTCGGCAAGAACATCGCCTACGTCGCGAACCTCGCGCCCCGCAAGATGATGGGCATCGAGAGCTGCGGCATGATCCTCTCTGCCGAGAGCGGCGACGGACTAAAGGTCGTCACCATCGACGACTCCATCCTCCCGGGCGGAAGCCTTGTTTGAGTTAGGAGTCAGGAATTAGGAGCTAGAAGTTGAGGATCAATATGCTTCACAACATCTTTGACGCGCACGCGCATTATGACGACAAATGGTTCGACGAAGACAGGAGCGCGCTCCTTTCTTCTCTTCCGCAACACGGCGTAGCCACTATCGTCAACGCCGCTGTTGATATTGCGACCGCGCACACCGCGATCGGTTATGCCGAAGCTTATCCCCATATGTACGCCTGCGCGGGAATACACCCCGAAAATCTCGACGGGTTGGCGGAAGATTATCTCGATCAATTGACGGAATTGTTGAAGCACCCGAAGGTGGTAGCCCTCGGTGAGATCGGGCTCGACTATCACTGGGATATCCCGAAAGATAGGCAGCACCGCGTCTTTGAAGAGCAATTGCAACTCGCGCGCGAGCTGGACGTACCCGTCGTCATCCACGACCGTGAAGCCCACGGCGACGTGATGGAATACATCCGCCGGTATCATCCCAAGGGGCTCATGCACTGCTTCTCCGGCTCTGTCGAAATGCTCAAAGAGGTGATGAAGCTCGGCATGAGCATCTCTCTCGGCGGCACGGTCACGTTCAAGAACGCGCGTGTCCCCGTTGAGGTCGCCGCGGCGGTACCGCTCGACCGACTTTTGCTCGAAACAGACGCGCCCTACCTCAGCCCCGTACCCTTTCGCGGCAAGCGCAACGACAGCCGTAACATCGCTTATACCGCAGAGAGGATCGCCGAGATCAAGGGAATGGACGCGCAGGAGCTGATCGATATCACCACCGAAAACGCAAAAAAGCTGTACGGGATAAAATAAACTCCCTCGGTGCAAGCACTAAAGAGTCCACCGGACACAGGCATATCCGGTTGGTATGCCTTGACCTCATGTGGCGACTCCTCCTCTCCCCAACACGCAGGGGCGTGTCGGGGACCCCTTTTGAGGGGCTTCGCAATGACTATTGAAAAAAAGCCTGCCATATTGACAAAGGCAGGAAATATGCTATAATATAGATACAAGGAGCTATCCGATAGACGGTTAGCCCGATTATGGATTATCTAAAAAATAACCGCTTTGGGCAAGGGCGGTTATTTTTTATGCGTAAACATCAATATCGTAAATACGAGAGTAATGATTCCAACGATAAACATACCAAGCGCCATAAGGTCGCTGTATGTAACGTACTGCATAAGAATCCCTCCCCTACAATGTAGTCAGAGGGACTATGCCCTCTGCAAAAGAGGGCTAACCGTCCACCGTTTTTGGATAGTTCCTTGCAATGTACAGTTTAGCAAACATACAATCGATTGTAAAGCATTACAACAACATCGTAATACGGATTTCATATTGTTAACCGAAAAAACGGCTTGAAACCTGAACGCACCGCTCTGTCAACATCGCTTGACACGGGTGGTGCTTGCTTTTTGTGTGATACCGTCGTAAGATGAAGACGATCAAAGCGACCGAAAGGATGAGCAACATGGAAAATAACAAACCTGACTTTATGAAAAACCGTCCCGCAGCAGCTTCGGCGAATCAAATCAAAGACGTATTCAGCTCTCAAAAGCCTTCTACGCGAACGACGGTGACAGTAGTGCTTGCCGTGATCGATCTGATTATACTGATCATCGGGCTGGTAACGGGAAACTGGTTTTTAACCATCATATTCGGACCCTTGCTGGTAATATTCATCCTGTCGATCATCATCGGTATCAGAGCTGACAGGCAGAATACGCCCCCGGAAGCAAAGGACGCCCCGGATGCGATCTTCAAGGATCACGAATAGAAAGGAAGGATCAATATGGCTGAATTCGGAGAAAACATTCGCAAGGCGAGAGAAGAAATGGGCATCACCCAACAGACGCTCGCGGACAAATTATATGTATCCCGACAGGCGGTGTCGCGGTGGGAGAACGGCTCGCGCTATCCCGATCTATTGACGGCAAAATCACTTGCCGCCGCTCTCGATACCTCGCTCGACGACCTGCTCACGGACGACGATATGCGCACCTATCCCGAGGTCAATCCAGTGATCGAATATCCGTTGACGAAACGGGTACAGACGGCGCTGTTCGCGGCGGCGTTTGCGATCAACCTGATACTGACGATGTGGTATTTTTTCTATAATATCACGGATATACGAGCGTTCGGTATAGGAAATGAGTCTGTTCTGCGAATAACCTACTTCTCGACCTATATCATAATAGTCTCCATATTACTATACGGTGTGGTAAAATCGATCAAAGATACAGTCAACCCAAAAGCGACTGCGTGTATCATGACAGCGATCGTGAGTGTAGACTTCGTCAGTAATGTATTTTTTGAGCTTCTGACAGATTCTCCCGCGTGGTTCGGACTGCTGAACTACGCCCTGATCGATATACTTTTTATCGTATCGGTGCTGAGATTCTATTACTCTAAAAAGCTGTACCGTCCGATATTAATCTATGTGCTGACCGGTTTAGTGGCTGCACTCAATCTGGCGTCCTATATACACAATTTGATCTCAGTTATCGGAACGGCTGATCTACGAAAATTTTTGACCAACGGTACACTCAAGCTGGCGGCGGTGCTGATGATCGAGATATTGTTCATCTACATGACGGCGGTGCTGTATCGAAAGAGAAAGCTAGCGAAAGGCTGATAAACTCCCCCGTAAAAAGGAGCACGATGCGATCTGCGCCGTGCTCCTTTGCGTTATCGGATTTTTCTGAGTTTTATTAGAAGGTCGATGTACAACAATACCGGCATAGCAATAATCAGCCAGTCGGCGACGGAAAGCATCACTCCCGCGATGGAAACGCCTGCGGTCGCGCTTGAGCCGGAGGCGAAGTGGGTGACTTCATCCCCCAGAGCGAAGGCTATCGTCAGACTGTCGCGCCAGATCAGCGCGATGATCGTCGCGGCGATCCCGAGCCCTCCGACCGTGAGCGCGGTGACGGCGAGCGGCTTGCTCAGCGTGATCCCCCGCTTATTCAGCTGACGTCGATACCACATGAATGCGCCTGTCAGCGCGGCAACAAAGATACAGCCGTAGACCTGACGCGGTACAATGAAGCCGAACGAGAGGATCTCGGGAGCGGTTTTCATGAAAATGACCGAGAATATGATGATCGCCGCGCCGGTCAAGCGCACGTTAAGGGCATAGACCGAGTCGGGCATATGCGGCTTGTACGCGCCTGCAAAGCGTACTTTGGCGATGATGACCGCGAAAAGTCCTAAAAAGATCGCAATAATACCGACAAAGGCGAAGATGTCGGCGGTCGCGCCCTTGGCGGTGTTGTAGTAGTCGGCGTCGATTAGGCTCGGCGTGAGGTATCCGACAGAACCGAAGTAACGGTATAACAGCGACCCCAGTAAGCTGATCAAGGCGCCCGCGATCATCCATATCTGAAAGTCGAGGACGGTTTTTCGATCATCGATCTTTGATGCGGATTCTTCCGATACGGGCTTTTCGACGCCGTACAGCTCGTCGATGGTTACACCGAACACAGAGGCGAGCTGCGGTATCAAAGAAGCCTCGGGCAGCTGCACGCCGCTCTCCCATCGGGAAACGGTCTTGTCGGAGATCTCGAGCTGTTCGGCAAGCTCTTTCTGGGTCAATCCGCTTTTCTTGCGAAGGGCGCGGATATTCTCGCATAGTATGTTCATGTGCTTCACTCCTTTGCGCTGATGATACCAAAGCCGGCGAAAAAAGTAAACGTCGTGTTCGCTGAAATCATTCTCAAAATCTGAGAATCCCGCATAAAACATAGAAAAAGCGCCGTGACAGCGCTCTTTTCCTATGATCAGAAAGTAATATCCAATTCTACGGGACAGTGATCCGAGCCGAAGATTTCGGTATGGATCTTCGCGTCCTCGACTTTGTCCATGATACGGTCGGACACGATGAAGTAGTCGATGCGCCAACCCGCGTTCTTCTGACGGGCGGAGAAGCGGTAGCTCCACCAGGAGTACACGCCCTCTGTATCGGGGTTGAGGCTGCGCCATGTATCGGTGAAGCCCGAGCTGAGTACCGTGGTCATCTTCTCGCGTTCTTCATCGGTGAAGCCCGCGTTCTTGCGGTTGGTCTTGGGATTCTTGAGGTCGATCTCCGTGTGAGCGACGTTGAGGTCGCCGCAGTAGATGACGGGCTTTTGCTCGTCTAAGCGCTTGATGTAGCGCAGGAAATCATCCTCCCACTGCATACGGTAGTCGAGGCGTTTAAGCTCGTTCTGACTGTTGGGAGTATAGACGGTGACGAGGTAGAAATCAGGATATTCAAGGGTGATGACTCTGCCCTCGCGGTCATGCTCCTCGATCCCGATGCCGTAGCTGACAGAAAGGGGCGGCAGCTTTGTGAAGATCGCCGTGCCGGAGTAGCCCTTCTTCTCGGCATAGTTCCAGTAGCTTTGATAGCCGTCGAAGCTTAGGTCGATCTGACCCTCCTGTAATTTTGTTTCCTGTAAACAGAAGAAGTCCGCGTCGAGTTCGCGAAAGATGTCTTCAAAGCCTTTTGTGACCACGGCGCGTAAGCCGTTGACGTTCCATGATATGAATTTCATCCTATCCCTCTTCCTGCGTGATCGCTTCTACGATCTTCTCAAAGTGCATACTGTGAGAGGCTTTGACGAGGATGGTATCGCCGAAATGAAGTATGTCGTTGATCTGAGCGATACAGCCGTCTACATCTTCAAAATAATGCGCATTGTCGCCGTAGCCCTCGGCGGTCGCTTTGCTGAGCGGTCCGACAGCAATCAGCGCGTCGATCCCCACTTCCTTTGCGTATGCGCCGACGCTGTGATGCAGCGCCAGTTCATCCTTACCCAACTCCTTCATGTCACCTAAGACGGCAACGCGTCTGCCGCTGAGCGCAGACAGGGTATTGAGTCCCGCCTTGGTGGAAACAGGATTCGCGTTATAGCAATCGTCGATGATCGTGTATCGGTCATTTTTGATGACGCGGTTGCGGGAGCCGACGTTTTCGAAGCTCTCGATACCGCGTTTGATCTGATCGGCGGACAGCCCCAGCCGCACGCCTACCGCCATCGCGCACAGGGCGTTGAGGACGTTGTGGCGACCCATAGTCGGGATCGTGACTTCGATGCGGAGATCTTCAACAGGATCATCCATGCGCGCATGGTGGATCAAGGTGCAGGCGATACCGTCCAAACCCTTTTCGACAATATTTTCGGCACGATATTCGTCGTCACCCGTACCGTAGAAGATCGGCTTGATCCCGTTATAATTCGTCACGGTGCTGAGCTTATCATCGTCGTGGCAGAGAATGATCGTGCCGTTCTCGTTGAGATAGGTGAACATCTCGGTTTTTGCTTTGAGCACGCCGTCGCGGTCGCCGAGGTTCTCGAGATGACACTCGCCGATGTTGGTGATGACCGAGATATCGGGGCGCACCATCTTAGACAGGCGCGTCATCTCGCCGAAGCCGGAGATACCCATCTCGATGACGGCGACCTCGTGATCTTCCTCCAGCCCGAACAGCGTCAGCGGAACGCCCAGCTCGTTGTTGAAGTTGCCGGCGGTTTTGTGTACCTTATATTTTTGCGCTAAAACCGCGCTGATGAACTCTTTGGTCGAGGTCTTGCCGACCGAGCCGGTGATGCCGATGAACGGGATCGAGAACAGCGAGCGGTAGTATTCGGCGATCCCCTTGAGCGCGACAAGGGTGGAATCGACTAAGATGTACGGCGTGTCGACAGCGGGCGCTTCTTCACACAGCACGCACACCGCGCCCTGCTCCACGGTCATGGGGATGAAGCGGTGACCGTCCGCGCGGGCGCCTTTGATGGCGGCAAAGAGAGCGCCCTCTCCCGCTTTGCGGCTGTCGGTCACGATAGATGTAATCTGTAATTGAGGGTCGCCGTGCAGTTCTCCGCCGCACGCCAAAGCGACCTCTTGTAAGGTGATAGGTTTCATGATTTCCTCCGGACTGGGTTCAGTTAGGAATGAGGAGTGAGGAGTGAGGAGTTTCGGGAAACGCTGACGCGTTTTGATTTGTAGTTACGTTTGTTTACAACCTATCAATGGGTGAGGGCGGAGCCCTCCATCAACTCCTAACTCCTAACTTCTCACTATTTCAAAAGCGAAAGCTCCACGATCTTTTCGCACAGGTCGGCGAATTCGATGCCGTCCGCGGCAGCCTCCTGCGGCAGCAGCGACATCGGGGTCATGCCGGGCAGGGTGTTGGCTTCCAGACAGTAGAGCCGATTGTGGCTGTCGAGCAGGAAATCGACCCTGCCGTAGACCTTGAGGCGCAGCATCTCAAAGGCGTGTTCCGCTTCACGCTGCATTTTCGCGGCGATATACGGCTCGAGCTGAGCGGGGCAGACCTCTTCGGTAGCGCCCTCCTGGTACTTGTTCTCATAGTCGTACCATCCGTTCTTGGGGATGATCTCGATGACGGGCAGCGCCTTGCCGCCTAAGATACCGACAGAGAATTCTCTGCCCTTGATGTATTCTTCGACCAAAACGTCGTCGTCATAGCGGAACGCCGCGCCTACCGCCGCGACAAAGGACTCTCTGTCCGCGACGATCTGGACGCCGACGGACGAGCCTGCGGAGCAGGGCTTGACGACGCAGGGGAAGGAGTCCCAGGTGTCGAGGTACCCCTCGCCCATGAACTCGCGCTTATACAGGCGGCTGATGGGGGTAGGGACGTTGGAGTTGAGGAAGATGCCCTTGGTGATGCCCTTGTGCATCGCGATCGCCGCGCCGAGGTGATCGGAGCCGGTGTAGCGGATACCGTGCAGCTGCAAAGCCGCCTGCACCGAGCCGTCCTCGCCCTCGCCGCCGTGCAGCCCGAGGAAGGTGATATCCGCCGCGCGGCAGATATCCAGCACGTGGTCGCCGAAGTAATCGTTCGATTGGTTCTTGCGGCTCTTCTTGACCGCTTCGATATCGGGCTCCTCGCGCTCGATGACCGCGTCGCCCGCAAAGTCATAATTATTCTCAAAGAGGCTGTCGATATCACAGACCTCTTCTTCATATCCCATATAGACGTCCAGCAGCACGACCTTGTGCCCCTTGGAGCGCAGGGCTTCGGCGATCTTGGAGCCGGATAAGATGGATACATCGCGTTCGGACGAAAGTCCGCCCGCTAAAACTACGATTCTCATATATATACCTCCTCACTAAAACATTCTACTATCATATCCCCAGTTTTCGGTTTCTTCAAACTTGACATAGACCCTGTCGCCGTCGACGTCCATGACCTCTTTGGCGATATCGCACAGCCGCGCGGTGAGCTTCTCATAGCTCGCTTTCGGAGCGGAGTGCAGCAGACTTACGTCAAAGAACGCCGTCGGGGCGCTGTTGTCGCCGCCGAAGTACAGCCGACAGCCGTCCTGGATCTGTACCATGAGGTAGCGTTCGGACTTGCCGAGTAGCGTGATCGCCTCACCGAGAGCGGACTTTAGAGCGGTCTCTTTCTCGGGAGAAACGGTGTCGGAGAACTTTGCGTTGATAAAAGGCATAGAAAAAACTCCTTTGCACAAATTTCGTCTTATATATTATAGTACCAAACCTTTCGTTAGGCAAGTTACAACGCGGGTTTCTACCAAATAATATTGTAATTTTTTTGTTAATATTATTGATATGTCGTCAAAGTGATGGTATAATCATACTGATGAATATTATTTTCATACAAATTCCTTATAAGGAGAGGATTTTATGGCATTAGTAAACGCAAAAGAAATGCTCACTAAGGCAAAGGCCGGCCACTACGCTGTCGGTCAGTTCAACATCAACAACCTCGAGTGGACAAAGGCGATCCTGCTGACCGCAGAGGAGCTCAAATCCCCGGTTATCCTCGGTGTGTCCGAGGGCGCAGGCAAGTACATGTGCGGCTACAAGACCGTTGTCGGTATGGTCACCGCGATGATCGAAGAGCTGGGTATCACCGTTCCGGTCGCGCTCCATCTCGACCACGGCTCCTATGAAGGCGCTAAGAAGTGCATCGAGGCGGGCTTCTCGTCCATCATGTTCGACGGCTCTCACTATCCGATCGAGGAGAACCTTGAGAAGACCAAAGAGCTGGTAGGTATCTGTAACGATCTCGGCCTGTCCATCGAGGCTGAGGTAGGCTCCATCGGCGGCGAGGAAGACGGCGTTGTCGGCATGGGCGAGTGCGCTGATCCCGAAGAGTGCAAGATGATCGCCGACCTCGGCGTCACCATGCTTGCGGCAGGTATCGGCAATATCCACGGCGTTTATCCCGAGAACTGGCCGGGTCTTAGCTTTGAGACCCTCGACAAGATCCAGGAAAAGACCGGCGAGATGCCGCTCGTGCTCCACGGCGGTACCGGTATCCCGGACGATATGATCAAGAAGGCGATCTCTCTGGGCGTTAGCAAGATCAACGTCAACACCGAGTGCCAGCTCGTCTTTGCCGAGGCGACCCGCAAGTATATCGAAGAGGGTAAGGACAAGCAGGGCAAGGGCTTTGACCCGAGAAAACTGCTCGCTCCCGGTACCGAGGCGAT
>CADAUE010000047.1 GCA_902790985.1 uncultured Ruminococcus sp. | reverse complement strand
TTTCTTTCATGCCAGCCCTGCAAGAAACCATCATTGCATAATCTTATAAAACCTTTCACAAATTCTTGTTCTAATACTGCCATTTTCTATTCCTCCTCAAATTCTTTCATTTCAAATGATTCTTTAATTATTTCTCTTGCTTCATTTATATCTTTCACTTCATTATACATACGGACGTAGCTTTCGTGCCGGGAGCGCGGGATGATCCCCTGCTCCACAGCGTCCAATACGCTGCATCCTTGCTCACACAAGTGATTGCAGGAATTGAATTTGCAGGTGCCGAAATAATCCTCAAACTCGGGAAAAGCAAATTTCAGATCATCCTTGCGGATCAGCTCAAACCGCTCGATATCCACCGTTGAGAATCCGGGCGTATCCGCGATGTAGCCGCCGTGCTTTTTGAACAGC
Source organism: uncultured Ruminococcus sp. (assembly GCA_902790985.1). Taxonomy (GTDB): domain Bacteria; phylum Bacillota; class Clostridia; order Oscillospirales; family Acutalibacteraceae; genus Ruminococcoides. The sequence goes on along the minus strand of CADAUE010000047.1, from coordinate 10,925 downwards.
TCTACCGTTCGCGTCGTGTGCCGACCTCTGCCGAGCTTGTCGCTGATCTCTCCGGTTTGCAGCTCCAGTTCGGGAAACAGCGCGTTGAGCAGCGTACTTTTCCCAACGCCGGAATTGCCGCAGAAGGCGGTCATCTTCCCTTTTAGCTCCGCTTTGATCAGATCAAGACCGCACAGATCGACCGATGAGAAAGCGTAAGCAGGGATACCGACCTTTCGATAGATCTCTGTGAGATCGTCCGCAGGAGCCAGATCGCTTTTTGAAAAGACCACGATCGGCGTGATATCCTTGCTGACTGCGGCTGCGGTCATCTTATCGATCAGATAGAGATTGACGTCGGGTTCTCTGACAGAACTGACGATCATGAGATTGTCAAGATTCGCCAGAGCCGGACGTACCAATGAGTTTTTGCGCTCATGGATCCTGTCGATCGAGCAGTACCCGTCGTCGGGAACGGTAATATCCACCGTATCACCCACCAGCGGCGAGGTGCCGCGTTTTCTGAAAACACCGCGCGCCTTACATTCATAAACACTTTCGGCGGCTTCTACATAATAGAAGCCGCCTGTGATTTTCGTAATGATACCTGTTAATTGTTTCATAGATCACTCTTGTGCAGTTACTTCTTCCGAAGAGGTATCGCTGCTTGCGGCAGGCGCCTCGGTAGCCGGAGCTTCCGTCTGCTTCGGAGTATAGGAATAAGAATTGATAAGATCGATGCTGTTATTATCGTAATTCACTTTGTACTCACGATACTTTTCATCATCGAGCAGGATCACGATATTCGCGTCGTCCTTGACCTTCAAATTCACTGTATAATACGGGCTGTAGGCAGGGATAACGGACTTGCTGTTCTCGCTGTCGATCGCGCCGTCCAAGAGAACGGTCAGCTTCACCTCGGCGCTGACGTCAGACGGAAGATCGACTTCCAGATTGACAGCCTTTTCCTTGTTTTCACCCTTAGAGCAAATGACCTTGATCTTATAATCAGAGGCGACCTCGCTGCCCTGCAGCGGATTCTGTCTGACGACTTCATCCTTTCCGGCTTGGATGTTCTCATCATACTCGACAGAGTAATCGGTAAAACCGGCGTCCTTCAGAATCGCGACCGCTTCTTCGGCGGTAAAGCCCTTGATCGTCGGCATCTTGATCTTTTCCTTTGTCACGCCCTTGGATACAAAGACATAGACGGTAGAACCGATCTTGACCTCCGTACCGGTAGGCGGATATATCGCATCCACCTTCTGAGCTGTCTGAGTGCTCTCAACATAAAGGATCTTGGGGACAAGATTCGCGGACTCGATGCGCTGGATGATCTCTTCGCTTCCGATAGAGCCGCTGATATACGGAACCTGTACGCTGGTATCCGCAGAGTTGACGATCAGCTCGATCGTGGAGCCTTCTTTCATCTTTTTGGAACCGCCTGCGGGACTTTGTTCAATGATCGTATCGACAGCGATATCATCGCTGAAGCGGCTGACATAGGTAAAGATGAATTTTCCGTTATTCTGGGCATTCGCCTCACTCAGCGTCATGCCGACAAAGTTCGGAACTTCGATCTCCTTCGGCTGAGCGGAAATATAGCCTTGATAAGCAGCGATACCGCCGAACACGACCAGCGCGATCACCGCGGCGAGGATAACGCCCTTGATCGCGGACAGAACAGGGCTGCGCACCGGTACGTCTTCCTCATAGATCGCGTCCTCTTCCCCGTCGTCCGGCTCCTCATACTCCGGCTCAAGACGCTGTATTCCGACGTCATCCACCGCTCTGTCGGTATCAGAGAACTGATAGTTGAACAGGATACTCGGGTTGAGGCGGAAACGTTCGATATCGCTGAGCATCTCTACGGCAGAGTGATAACGATCCGCGGGGTTCTTCTGCATCGCCTTGATAGTGATCTCTTCGAGACCCTCGGGGATATCGGGATTGATCTCTCTGGGACGCTTGGCATTAGCCTGCAGCTGCATCAAAGCGACTGAAACAGCAGAGTCGCCGTCGAACGGCAGCGTGCCGGTCAGCATCTCATACATCATCACACCGACGGAGTAGATATCGGTCTTGCCGTCGGTCTTCTCACCGCGCGCCTGTTCGGGAGCGATATAGTGGACCGATCCGATCGCCTGCTCCGTCATCGTGCGGGTCGCGTTCGAGGAAAATCGAGCGATACCGAAGTCGGTGACCTTGATCGTGCCGTCCTGCAGCAGCATGATATTATGCGGCTTGATATCCCTGTGGACGATCCCGTTTTCATGCGCGTGCTGTAAGGCTTTCAGGATCTGGGTCGTCAAGTGAACGGTTTCTTTCCAGTCGAGGACCTTTTGCATATCGATATACTCTTTGAGAGTGATACCGTCGATATACTCCATAACGATATACTGGATCATATCGCCGAAGCTGACGTCGTAAACGCGGACGATGTTCGGGTGATTCAGTACGGCGATCGCCTTGCTTTCGTTCTTGAAGCGGCGGATAAAATCCTCGTTATCGAGATATTCGTCTTTTAAGATCTTGATCGCAACTTCACGCGCGTCGATCGTATCATAGCAGTGATAAACGTTAGCCATACCGCCAACGCCGATCAGCTCGCGGATCTCATATCTGCCGTCCAGTTTTTTTCCTGTATACTTATCCATCGCACTCACCCCTTCAATAGATCACCGTTACGGTGATGTTATCATGACCGCCGTGGCGTTTCGCGATCTCGACCAAGGTGTCGATCATCAACTCGCCTTCGGTTTCCCGAGCGGTGCGGACCATATCCGCTTTGCTGACAAAATTAGAAAGACCGTCGGAGCAAATGAGCAGGACGTCGCCTGCGTTGAACTCGGCTTCGATGTAATCGATATGTACCTCGTGAGATACGCCGAGCGCTCTGGTGATGAGGTTCTTGTTCGGATGCCGCATCGCCTGATCGGGCGTCAGCTCGCCGCGGCGTACCATTTCCTGTACCAGAGAGTGATCCTCGGTGATCTGCAATATTTTGCCGTCGCGGATCGAATAGGTGCGGCTGTCGCCGACATGGACGACGTGAGCGATACCGTTTCTGACAAAGACCAGATCACAGGTCGTACCCATTCCGGCAAGCTCATAATCTTCGATCGCCAGCTTATAGACCGAGAGATTTGCGCCGTCGACCGCCGCGATCAGCATGTCTGCCAGCGCCTCCTCGCTCATATCTTCCTGATACAGGTTGGCGATATGCTCGGAAATGTAGTTGACAGCGGCGCTGGAAGCCGTTTTGCCGCCGTTTGCACCTCCCATACCGTCACAGATCACTGCCCAAACGCAGTCGGAGGAGATGATGGAATAAGCGGAGCTGTCTTGATTCTCTTTACGAACCAGACCGATATCCGTTTTTGTATAAACTTCCATATCAAACATCCCCTTTCATAAAATTTCTTTTCAGCTGTCCGCATGAGGCGTCGATATCAGACCCCAAGGTACGCCGTACCGTGGCGTTGATCCCCAAATCGGACAATCTATTGACAAAGGCTTGCTGCCTTTTGATCGAGCTTTTCTTGTATCCCGATCCGGTAACGTTGTTCACCGGAATCAGGTTGACGTGACAGAGTAGTCCTTTGAGCAGCTTGGCAAGCTCCCTTGCCGTCGCGTCGGAATCGTTCTCTCCGTCGATCAAGGCGTATTCAAAGGTGATACGCCGATTGGTTTTCTCTACATAATAGCGTGACGCTTCCATCAGTTCTCGGATCGGGTAGCGTCTGTTAACGGGCATCGTCCTGGATCTTGCTTCATCATTCGGCGCGTGGAGCGATACCGATAAGCCGCATTGGAGCTGCAGATCGGCAAACTCTCTCATCCTCGGAACGATCCCGCAGGTGGATACCGTGATGTGACGCATACCGATATGGAGCGAATCCTCGCAGGTGACCAGCTTTAAAAAACGGATCACGTTATCATAATTATCAAACGGCTCGCCCATCCCCATCAGTACAACGTTGGAGATCCTCTCGCCGCAGTCAAGCTCCGCACAACGGATCTGAGCGATCATTTCGGATGCGGTCAGCGACCTTGAAAAGCCGCTTTTGCCCGTAGCGCAGAAGGTACAGCCCATCTTACAACCGACCTGGGACGAGATACACATCGTCCTGCCGTGATGATAGTGCATGAGCACGCCTTCGACATACTCTCCGTCAAACAGACGGAACAGATACTTGACCGTATCGTCGAGCTTAGAACGCTGCAAACGAACGATATCGGCGCAGGCAAGATAGGCGTCGGCTTTCAGAAAATCTCTGAGCTTTCGCGGAAGATTCCGCATGCTGTCAAAATCGGTTACATCCTGTTTGATCCAGCTGAGCACCTGCTTTGCGCGGAACCTCTCAAAGCCATTATCTGTCAAGTAAGCGGTCAACTCGGAAAGATTCATCGATTTGATATCCGTCATGACTCTTTCCTCCTGAGCTTCGCTATAAAAAAGCCATCGGTATCATAAACGCCGGGAAGGAGGGTCAGCATATGATCCTCTTCGTCAACCAAGTGATCGATACCCTCGGGCAAATCGAGCGGTTCTCCGACAAAATCCGGATGTTCCTCCAAGAAACGGTTGATGATATCATGATTCTCCGCTTTTCTGAGCGTGCAGGTCGAGTAGACCAGAACCCCATTTTGCGGAAGGTACTCTGCACTCATACACAATATACTGTATTGCAACTTTGGCAAGATGTCAATATTTGTGTCTGTTTTGTAACGAATTTCGGGTTTTCGACGAAGGATCCCCCATCCCGAACACGGCACATCGCACAAAATGCGGTCACATTCGGGCAGAGGTTCTTTTTCCGCCGCGTCACGCAGTGCGGTACGGATGATCAATGTACCGAGCTTTTTTGCCGTATCATCGATCAGTTTCAGTTTATGTTGATGGATATCATAGGAAAGGATCTCTCCCCTGTTTTCCATACGGATGGCGGAATAAAAGGATTTTCCTCCCGGAGCGGCACAAACGTCGGCGATTCTTTCACCGGGCTCAGCGCCGAATATTTCCGCGCAAAGCTGGCTCGCTCCGTCCTCGACAAAGAAATGTCCCTGAGAAAACTGCGGTATACTATCAAGGCTGCCGGTATGACTGAGCTTCAGCGAATTTTCTAAAAAAGAAATATCCTCAACAGTCACATCCTGTTCTTCAAGCGATGTCCTCAGCGTTTGTTTATCCGTTTTCAGTGTATTGACACGCACACAGACAGGCGGTCTGCCGATGATCCCTTCAAGCGACTTGATCGTATTCTCGGCGCCATAGGTATCAAGTAATTCCGAGACCATTTCTTCGGGACAGGAATACTTTACGCCGAGATATTTGACCGTGTCCGATTCTGCGGGCAGCTTAAACGCCTTATCCGCGCGAACCATATTGCGCAGTACCGCGTTGACGAAGCCGGAGCTGTGATAGAGCCTGAGCTTTTTACAGAGCTTCACGCTCTCGTTGACAGCGGCGCTGTCGGGGACCTTATCCATATAGATCAGCTGATACACGCCCAGATACAGCACGATCAGCGTCTTTTTCTCGATCTTTTTGATACGGATCGACGAGTACTGACGGATGATATATTCCAGCGTCAGCTTGCGTTCCAATACGCCGTACACCAGCGCAGAGAGAAAGGAAACATCCACGCCTGAAAGCCGGTTGTCTTTCACGGCGTGATTGACGGCTATGGCAGAATACGCATCCTCATAGAGAACACGGTACAGCACTTGATAAGCGATACTTCTGACATTAACCATCTTTGATTCCTTTTCTGACGCTCATTATTTTCTGCGGTTGCCGAATATCAACAGCAGTCTTAACAGCTGCGCGATGGACGTCGCGGCAGCGGCAACATAGGTCATCGCGGCAGCTGACAGCACCTTTTTCGCTCCCGCGTATTCCGATTCATTGAGCATATTCGTCGATTGGATCGTTTTCAGCGCGCGGGAACTGGCGTTGAATTCGACAGGCAGGGTCACCAACGTGAACAGCACCGACGCCGAAAACAGTACGATACCGATCGTAATGACAAAGTTGAACTGAACCGGAAGCAGCATACCGATGATCAGTACGATCCAGCTCAGCTTCGACCCGATATTGGCGACCGGTACGATCGCGGAACGGATCTTGTTCGGTACATAACCCTCCGCGTGCTGGACGGCATGACCCGCTTCATGACAGGCGACGCCGACTGCGGCGACCGTTGTCGCGTTATAAACCGACTCCGACAGGCGGATCACGTTAGAGCGCGGGTCAAAGTGGTCGGTCAAATTACCGCTGACCGGTTCGATCCGAACACCCGTCACACCATGCGCCGAAAGCACCTGCTGTGCTGCCTGCGCCCCGGTTAGACGTCGGGAATTCTGTATCTGTGAATATTTACTGAAATTCGATTTGACACTGGCGTTGCAGATCAGCGACAGGATCAGACACGGGAGCATAAAAATCAAATAGCTCCAGTCGTAATAAAACAACCCCAAACCATTCATATTCATATTATTCACCAAGCTTCTCGTTAATTTTGAGGGGATGACCGATCAAAAATGTTTTCGCGTCCATCCGTTTTTTGCCTTCCAGCTGTAACTCTTCGATCACGACCGCTCCCTCTTTGCAAGCGATCGTCAACGGAGTTGTATTGACCACAGCTCCCGATTCACCGCGACCCTTACCTAAGGATGTGCGATAGATCTTGAGCTTTTTGCCGTGCAAGGAGGTCTGAGCGATCGGCCAGCTGTACAGCCCTCTGACAAGATCATGTACCTTTTCTGCCGGCTGATCCCAGTCGATCTCAGAGATCTTTTTGTCGAGCATAGGCGCGTGGGACGACAGCGCGTCATCCTGCTTGATCGCTTTCAGCTCGCCTTTTTCGAGCTTTCGAAGCGCATCTACGATCATTTCTCCGCCCAAGGCTGACAGCTTCTCAAACATACTCTCGGCGGTATCGTCGATCATGATCGGGATCGCTTTTTGATACAGCATATCACCGGTGTCGATCCCCTCGTCCATCTGCATGATCGTCACACCGGTCTCTTTCTCACCGTTGATGACAGACCATTGGATCGGAGCGGAACCGCGGTATTTCGGCAAGAGTGAAGCGTGGATGTTGATACAGCCGTATTTCGGATAATCGAGGATCTCTTTGGGAAGGATCTTTCCGTAAGCGACCACAACGATACAGTCGGGTGCGAGATCGGCTATGATCTTCATCGCCTCACCGTCGCGCAAGGTCTTAGGCTGATAAACCGACAAGCCGTGCTGTAAGGCGCAGACCTTCACCTCCGGCGGCGTAAGCTCCTGCTTTCTGCCGCGGGGTTTATCGGGTTGTGTGAACACCGCGAGGATCTCGTGACCCGCGTCGATCAAGCTGTTCAGACAGGGCACCGAGAAATCGGGCGTCCCCATAAAAATGATCTTCATTCTTCTTCTCTCATTTCTCTGAGTTCTTCTTCGGTCAGCATACGCTCGACCTTCGATTTGAAGATGATCCCGTCAAGGTGATCGAATTCATGGCACATCGCCTGTGCGAAGAGGTCGTCTCCCTCGATCTCACAGAGATTGCCCTCTCTGTCTTGAAACTGCGCTTTCACATGCGCCGGACGGCGGATGATGCCGAATTCTCCTGGACAGCTCAAACAGCCCTCCTGTACCTCCTGTTCCCCCTCGGTTTCGAGGATCACGGGATTGATGAACTCGATCGCTCCGTCGCCGACGTCGATCACACACAGCCTGCGCATGATGCCGACCTGCGGAGCGGCTAAGCCGACGCCGCCGGATTCGGCAAGGGTCTCGACCATATCGTCGAGCAGATCCCAAAGCTTTTTGTCAAATTTTTCAACCGGGCGACATTTCTTGGTGAGGATCGGGTCGCCCTCTTTTACGATATTTCTCAGTGCCATCAATATCACTCCTGTGATAGTTTAATGCAATACCGCATCATTCAAGTGCGGTGTTTGCCTTAAAGATTCAGCGGATCCATGTCCGCATATACGGTAACGCCGTTAAACTCCCGTTCACCGGAGAACGCGATCAGCATACGCGACAGCATCTCACGGAAGCGGTTGTCGTTGCGGCATTTTAATATCAGTTTGAAACGGTATTTGTTGCTGACCTTGAACACCGCCGCCTGTGATGGGCCTAAAACCCGCAGCGGGATATCGGAATACTCTTGATTCAACAGTTCAGTCATCTTCGCGGTAAAAGTGAAAGCGGCGTTCTCGGTGAGCTTCGCGTTCTCTCCGACAAATCCGACAAGACAGATGCTCGCGAACGGCGGGTACAGCATCGCTTTTCGTATTCCGATCTCCGCGTTATAAAAAGCGTCATAGTCCTGGCTTGCCGCAAGTGTGATGATCGGGTTCTCGGGCGTGAAGGTCTGGATGATCGCCCTGCCCTTATCCTTGCCCCTGCCGGAGCGCCCGACGACCTGTGTCAGCAGCGAGAAGGTATTCTCGTAGCTGCGGTAGTCATCGAGATACAGCATATGGTCGGCGTTGAGCACGCCCACCAGCGTAACGTTCGGAAAATCCAAGCCCTTCGCTACCATCTGCGTACCGACTAAGATATCATATTCACCGTCCGCAAAAGCGGTCAGTTTCTTTTCGTGTGATGAACGCGTCATTGTCGTATCGGTATCCATCCTGAGTATCCGCGCGTGAGGAAAGATCTCAGCGATCTCTACCTCCGCTCTCTGTGTACCCGTACCGCTCAAACGCAGATTGTGACTGTGACAGGTCGGACATTCCGTCCGATACGGAACGGAGTAGCCGCAGTAGTGACACATCAAGCGATTGTTCGCGTTATGATAGGTCAGCGAGATCGAACAGTTCGGACAGGTCAGCGGCTCGCGGCAGGAATTGCAGGTGACATAAGAATTATACCCGCGGCGGTTGAGCAGCAAAATGCTCTGTTTGCCGTTGTCGAGATTTTCTTCAATATTCTGTAAAAGAATATTAGAGAAAGCGCTCGTATTGCCGACTTCCAACTCTTCGTTCATATCCGCGATCACAACGTCGGGCAGGGTCGCCGTGCCGAAACGTTTTGTCAGCACATGCTTATGGTATCTGCCCTCGTTCGCATAGTAATAGGTTTCAACGCTCGGCGTCGCGGAAGAGAACATCAGCAGTGCTTTATGATAATTACAGCGGAATTTCGCCAGATCTTTTGCGCTAAAGCGCGGTTTTGACTCCGACTTATAGGTATGCTCCTGTTCCTCGTCCATGATGATCAGTCCAAGGTTAGAAAACGGAGCGAATATCGCCGAGCGTGTTCCGATCGCGATCTTCGCGATACCGCGGCTGACGCGCTTGTACTCGTCAAGACGTTCTCCGAGAGATAACGCGCTGTGGAAAACTGCCACCTTATCGCCGAAATGCGCGCGGAACATCGCGATCATTTGGGGCGTCAGAGCGATCTCGGGAACCATCACGATAACGTCTTTTTCATCAGCGACAGCCTGTTCGATCAGCTTGAAGAAAACCGACGTCTTACCAGATCCGGTGATACCGTAGAGCAAGGAAACCTCCGCGCTGTCCCTCTGATACAGTTCCAACAGTTCATCATAGGCTCTTTGCTGTTCATCGGTCAGCGTGACGTCGCGTTTGTATGATACGGAGGACTTTGGTACACGGAACACTTCATCATCAAAGTACTCGGCAAGCCCCTTGCGTACCAGCGTATCGGGCACGGAAGAGGTCACGCCGGTGTAATAACAGATCTCCTTGACCGACGCCGCGCCGACAGTCGTCAGCAGGTCGAGGACACTCTCCTGCTTTTTAGAGAGCTTCATCCCCTGCGCAAGATCCTCCGCGCTATCGGACAGACGCATCATCTTGATCGTCTTGTCGCCGATCCTGCGCAGAGCGGCGTCATTCTTTACCAGGATCCCGTCGGCGACCATTTCATCCGGGACAGTAGAGTCGGTATAGCCGAGCTCCTGCAACAGCGCATGCTTCTCTGCTTTATTATTCTTTGAACGAATAATACTAACGATCCTGCGCTGCTCATCGGACAGATCATAGAAGCGATCGCCCAGCTCGACACTGACAGAATACATCAGCGACAGCCGATAGTTGATCCCCGCCGGCAGCATCGCCTTGACCGCGTCATAATAGGTGCAAAAGCAGTGGTTTTTGATGAATCCACACATTCTGAGCATTTCATCGTTCAGCACCGGCTCACTGTCCAGCAGCTCCGATACCGATTTTAAATCATCCGCTTTATCCTCACCGATCCTAAGCACGATCCCTTGACGCTTCGCATTGCCTCTGCCGAACGGTACAGCGACGCGGCATCCGGGTCTGACGTCCATCCCCTCGGGGATACGATAGCTGAACGCGTGGTCGAAGTGATAGATCGCGTTCTCGACAGCAACAAAGGCTATCTTAGAGGTCATCAGTCCTCGTCATCCTCTTCAAGGATATTATATTTATGGTTTTTAAAATCCTCGATCGCCAACAAAACGGGTTTTTCATCGGTGATGACGCCCTCTTCTTTGAACTCATCGGCGATCTCTCTGGCGCGTTTTGCAACGCCTACGACGAGAGCGTAGCGGCTCTCCTTACCGGATAACATATCATCTAAAGATGCTCTTTTCATAGTTCTGCTCCTTATTCTTTATTTCGGGCGATGATGGACAGCACCTCGTCAGCGGCTCTGTCGACATCATCGTTGATCACAACATAGTCAAATAAATCTTTGCTTTGCAGCTCCTGCTCAGCGGTTTTCAGCCTTTCGGCGATAACTTCTTCATCCTCGGTACCGCGCCCGCGTAATCTGAGCTGCAGTTCTTCAAACGACGGTGGGGCGATGAAGATCGTCACACACTCGGGACAAGCCTTCTTGATCTGCAAGAAGCCCTTGACCTCGATCTCCAGGATCACGTCCAGCCCCTCGTCGAGCATACGAAAAACCGCTTCTTTCGGGGTACCGTACTTGTTGCCGACAT
>CADAUE010000046.1 GCA_902790985.1 uncultured Ruminococcus sp. | reverse complement strand
CGGAAGCGCTGAGGAAGATCGGCTTTGAGTATCCGTCATATGTATCTCCCGTCGTTCCAAAAGCGAGGGAAAAGGAGATCAACAAGCATCTCAGCAACCGTGACGGCAGGATCCTCGAGAATAAGAACATTATCAAATCCTATGCAAAGTACGCGGATAAGCTCGCGTTTCTGGAGGATTATTATGTGATGAAGGCTGAGCGGTACGCCGTTTATGACGATATCGCTTCTTCCCGCAATACCTTTGTGATGACAGGTTTTATTCCCGAGCCGGAAGTCGCCGGTTTGAAACGATATCTTGAAGAGCATTATGACGCTCAGGTAGAGTTAGAAGAAGCGGATGATAACGCACCGATCAAGCTGAAGAACAACAAATTCTCCGAACCGGTCGAGTCGGTTATCGCGACCTACAGCTATCCCGACCGACATGAAACAGATCCGACTTCGATCATGGCGATCTTCTACTACATCTTTTTCGGCATGATGTTCTCGGACGCGGGTTATGGGCTGGTCATGGCGATCGCCTGCGCGATCCTTCTCTTGAAGTTTAAGGGGATGGAGTCCGGGCTTAGGCGCAGTGTCAAGATGTTCTTCTGGTGCGGCGTTTCAACTACGATCTGGGGACTGTTATTCGGTTCTTTCTTCGGAGACGCGATCACGGTCATCTCCAAAACCTTCTTCCATGCGCCGCCTCCTGCTATACCCGGTCTTGTCACGCCGATATGGTTCAATCCTGTGACAAATCCGATGAAGATGCTGATGTTCTCATTCCTTTTGGGTATCATCCATCTTTTCACCGGATTAGCGATACAAGCGTTTAACCATATCAAGAACAAGGACTATATGGCTGTCATCTATGATGTTGTCAGCTGGTATCTCTTAGTCGGCGGTGCGATCCTCGCTTTGCTCTCGCTCGATATGATGGGCAATATCGCCGGATTTGTACTTCCGCCGGTATGTCTTACGATCGGCGGTATCATGGCTGCCGCAGGCGCTGTGATCATCCTGTTCTTCTCCGGCAGAGAAAGTAAGAATCCCGTGAAGCGTTTACTAAAGGGCATGTACGGTCTTTACGGATCCACCGGTTATCTCAGTGATATCCTGTCCTACAGCCGTCTGTTGGCTTTGGGACTTGCGACCGGCGTCATCGCGCAGGTATTCAACCAGATCGGCAGTATGGTGGGCGATTCCGTTCTCGGTATCATCCTTTTCACCGTCATCTTTGTGGTCGGTCATGCGCTGAATATCGGCATCAATGCGCTCGGCGCATATGTTCATACGAACCGACTGCAGTTCGTCGAATTCTTCGGCAAGTTCTATACCGGCGGCGGCAGAAGCTTCAACCCGTTTAAAATCAATTCCAAGCATTATACAGTCAAGGAGGAAATATAAATGTCAGAAATACTTAATAACTCAGGTTTGTTTTTTGCGCTCTTAGGGGCGGCGTTCGCCACATTCTTTGCCGGTATCGGTTCCGCGATCGGCGTCGGTAAAGCCGGCGTAGCCGCTGCGGGTGTACTTGCGGAGGATCCTTCGATGTTCGGTAAAGTCCTAATCTTCCAGCTTCTGCCCGCGACCCAGGGTATCTACGGTCTTCTGGTAGCGTTTTTGATTATGTCCAATGTCGGTTTGATCGGCGCCGTTCAGGAAGTCAGCCTTTTAAAGGGTCTCTTGTACTTTGCGGCTTCTCTGCCGATCGCTTTCTCGGGTCTGTATTCCGCGATCCATCAGGGCAAGTGCTCGGTTGCCGCTATCGGTACCGTTGCGAAGAAACCCGATCAGATGGGTAAGGCGCTGATCCTGCCCGCGATGGTCGAGACCTACGCGATCTTGGCGCTTCTGATCTCCATCCTTGCGGTATTCGGCATCGACGCGATGTGATCGGTGACGATATGGCTGGTATTGATAAGATAATCGCGCAGATCGAAGCGGATACCGAAAAGGTATGTGATTCGATCCTAAGCGACGCGCAGAGCAAGGCGGATCAGATCCTATCCTCTGCTGAAAAGCAGGCGGAAGAGATCATTTCCGACGGTAAAGAGAAGACCGCCGCTCGCGTAGTCGATATCAAAAACCGCGGTGATTCCGCGGCAGATCTTGAGGAAAAGCGCGTGATGCTTCACGCAAAACGTGAGATCATCTCCAAAATGCTCAACGAAGGTCTGCGGACTGCGAAAACCTTGCCGGATGACGAGTATTTCGCGCTGATCTCGGGGATGGTTGAAAAGTATTCTCAGCCCGAAGACGGCGTTATTTGCTTTGGCGATAAGGACATCAAACGATTGCCCACTGATTATTTGACAAAGCTGAACGAAGTCTCCAAGGGAAAGATCACCCTTTCAGAGGATCCCGCGCCGATCGAAGCAGGCTTTATTCTAAAATACGGCGGTATCGAGCAGAACTGTTCCTTTGACGCTGTGTTTGCGGGTGAGTCGGAGAACCTTTCCGATAAAGCCGGACGGCTGTTGTTCTGATAAGGAGGTATGTTATGCAGCAGGATGATTATACGTATGCTGTAGCTCGTATCAGATTCAAAGAAACTAAGCTGCTGTCTGATGCCGATCTTGACGCGCTCCTCGGCGCTAAAGATACGGATGAAGTCATGCGCCTTCTACAGGATAAGGGTTGGGGCGACAGCACCGATCTTTCTCCCGATGAGCTGTTGAATCTCGAAGAACAAAAGCTCTGGGGCTTTGTCAGCGAGATCATCAGTGATATGTCTGAGTTGGAGTTTTTACTCGTCCCCAACGATTTTCATAATCTAAAAGTCGCGATCAAATGTATTACACGTGATATCAAGCCCGACGGTTTGTTCCTGACAAATTCAGTATGTGATCCCGACATGGTTTATGAAGCGATCAAAAGTAGGGATTATAACGCTTTGCCTGTATTTTTGCAAGGCGCGGCACAGTCTGCGATGACTGCGCTGCTCCAAACTTCCGACGGACAGCTTTGTGATATCATCGTTGATAAGGCGTGCATGGAATACGTGTACAGCCTCGGCAAAAAAAGTGATAACGAGATCATTCGCTTATACTGTGAGCTGTATGTCGCTTCGGCTGATATCAAGATAGCGGTACGTTCGGCAAATACGCGCAAAAAGGCTGATTTTCTTCGCAGAGCGATGGCGCCTTGCGATTCGATCGACGTCGAGAAACTGGCAAACGCCGCAATCGACGGACATGAAGCGATCATGGATTATATCAGCGGCACACAGTACCGCGGAGCGGCTGACGCGATCGAAAGCTCAATGTCAGCGTTCGAGAAATGGTGTGATGATTACCTCACCGATGTGATGAAGCCTCAGAAATGGGAGCCTTTCAGCATCGGTCCGATCGTCGCGTATATTGTCGCGCGTCAAAATGAGATGAAAGCGGTGCGGATGATCCTCTCCGGTAAGGTGAGCCATCTGTCCGATGAAACGATAAAAGAAAGACTGAGGAGTATGTATGTCTGACAGAATAGCTGTTTTCGGCGATAAAGAGAGTATATACGGCTTTGCGGCTCTCGGTCTGGACACCTATTTTTTTGAACCCGATAAAGATAATGTCGCTGTTTTCAAAAAGTTGTGTCAAAGCCAAGGCTACAGCATCATTTATATCACCGAAGCTGCGGCAACGATAATGGAGAAAGAGATCGCAAAATACCGCAGCGAGCCTTCACCTGCAATTATCTTGATACCCGGCGTGTCGGGCAATACAGGCGAAGGACTTTCGGCGGTGAAGCTATCTGTTGAAAAAGCTGTCGGCAGTGATATATTTAACGATTAAGAGCGGAGCCTTGCTCCCTAAAAGGAATGATAGATTATGAGTACAGGTATAATTAAGAAGGTAGCCGGACCTCTGGTCATCGCCGAGGGTATGCGCGACTGCAACATGTTTGACGTTGTGCATGTTTCCAACATGAACCTCATCGGCGAGGTCATCGAAATGCATGGCGACAGAGCGTCTATTCAAGTTTATGAGGAGACCTCCGGCCTCGGGCCCGGCGAGCCTGTTGTTTCGACGGGAAACCAGCTTTCCGTAGAGCTCGGTCCCGGATTGATCGAGAGTATCTACGACGGAATCCAGCGCCCCTTGGATGATATCATGAAGGTCAGCGGCAATAATCTCAGCCGCGGCGTTTCCGTTCCTGCTTTAAAGCGGGATAAGGTATGGCAGTTCAAAGCGTCCGCAGCAGTCGGCGATAAGGTTATCGGCGGCGATGTGATCGGTACCGTCCAGGAAACGGAGATCGTCCTGCACAAGATCATGGTTCCGGCGGGTATCAGCGGAGTGATCAAAGAGATCACCGGCGGCGAATATAAGGTTACTGACACCGTTGCGGTCGTCGAAGACGAAAAAGGGGAGAGGCATGAGCTTACGCTGATGCAGAGGTGGCCTGTCCGTATCGGCAGGCCGTATCAGAAAAAGCTCTCTCCCGATATGCCGCTGATCACCGGTCAGCGTGTGATCGATACGCTTTTCCCGATCGCAAAGGGCGGCGTTGCTTCCGTACCCGGTCCTTTCGGCTCGGGCAAAACGGTCGTCCAGCACCAGCTCGCTAAGTGGGCTGAAGCGGATATCGTCGTCTATATCGGCTGCGGTGAGCGCGGCAACGAGATGACCGACGTTCTCAACGAGTTCCCCGAGCTGCTCGATCCGAAAACCGGTCACAGCTTGATGGAGCGTACCGTTTTGATCGCGAACACCTCGGATATGCCGGTTGCGGCGCGTGAGGCTTCGATCTACACCGGTATCACGATCGCAGAATATTTCCGTGACATGGGTTATTCTGTCGCGCTGATGGCTGACTCTACTTCCCGCTGGGCAGAGGCGCTTCGTGAGATGTCCGGTCGTCTGGAAGAAATGCCCGGTGAAGAGGGATATCCCGCTTACCTCGGTTCGAGATTGGCGCAGTTTTATGAGAGAGCCGGTCGTGTCATCACCCTCGGTTCCGATAACCAGGAAGGATCTCTGTCGGTTATCGGCGCAGTATCGCCTCCCGGCGGTGATATTTCCGAGCCTGTTTCCCAGTCGACGTTGCGTATCGTTAAGGTGTTCTGGGGATTGGACGCGAGCCTTGCATATAAGCGCCATTTCCCTGCCGTCAACTGGCTGACGTCCTATTCGCTGTATGTCGATACGATGGCGAACTGGTACAAAGAAAATGTCGCAGAGGATTGGATGGATCTGCGCGCACGCGTCATGTCGCTGCTGCAGGAAGAAAGCGAGCTTGAAGAGATCGTTAAGCTTGTCGGTATGGACGCGTTGTCGAATGTCGACCGCATCAAGCTGGAAGCCGCTCGTTCGATCCGTGAGGATTTTCTCCATCAGAACGCTTTCCATGAGACAGATACCTATACCACGCTTAAAAAGCAGTATCACATGATGCAGCTTGTCATGGCGTTTTACGATAAGAGCGTTGCCGCTCTGGATCAAGGCGCTCAGCTCAACGCGCTGATCAACATGCCGATCAGAGAACGGATCGGTAGATTCAAATATGTCGACGAAAAGGATATCGAGCAAAATTACAGCGATATCATCTACAATCTTGACGTCGATATCGACAATATTATCAAGAAGGGAGATGACTGATCATGCCGAAGGAATACAGGACGATCCAAGAGGTAGCAGGTCCTTTGATGCTTGTCAAAGGCGTTTCCGACGTCAACTACAACGACCTCGGCGAGATCGAGCTCTCTTCCGGAGAGGTTCGCCGCTGTAAGGTGCTTGAGATCAACGGCGAGGACGCGCTGGTTCAGCTATTTGACTCCGCCGCAGGTATCAATCTTTCCAATTCCAAGGTTCGCTTTTTGGGCAAATCGATGGAGCTCGGCGTTTCTACCGATATGCTTTCCCGTGTCTTTGACGGTATGGGCAAGCCGATCGACGGCGGTCCCGATATCCTGCCTGTCAAGCGTATGGATATCAACGGTCTGCCGATGAATCCCTATGCCCGTAACTATCCGCAGGAGTTTATCCAGACCGGCGTTTCCGCGATAGACGGTCTGAACACCTTGGTCAGAGGACAGAAGCTGCCGATCTTCTCCGCCTCCGGTCTGCCGCACGCTCAGCTGGCGGCTCAGATCGCGCGTCAGGCTAAAGTGCGCGGTACCGACGAGCAGTTCGCGGTCGTATTCGCCGCAATGGGCATTACCTTCGAGGAATCCAACTACTTTATCGAGAGCTTTAAAGAAACCGGCGCGATCGACCGTACCGTTATGTTCGTGAACCTCGCGAACGATCCCGCGATCGAGCGTATCTCTACACCGCGTATGGCGCTGACCGCCGCCGAGTATCTGGCGTTCGAAGCGGATATGCATGTTCTCGTCATCATGACCGACATCACCAACTATGCCGACGCTCTGCGCGAGGTATCAGCCGCGCGTAAAGAGGTGCCCGGTCGACGCGGTTACCCCGGTTATATGTATACCGACCTTGCTACATTATATGAAAGAGCGGGTCGTCAGAAGGGCAAAAAGGGCTCGATCACACTGATCCCGATCCTCACCATGCCCGAGGATGATAAAACCCACCCGATCCCCGACCTTACCGGTTACATCACCGAGGGTCAGATCATCCTCTCCCGTGAGCTGTATCGTAAGAATATCGCGCCGCCGATCGACGTCCTTCCGTCGTTATCCCGTCTGAAGGATAAGGGTATCGGCGAGGGCAAGACCCGTGCCGATCACAGCAACACCATGAACCAGCTGTTTTCCGCTTATGCGCGCGGTAAAGACGCTAAGGAGCTGATGGTTATCCTCGGCGAATCCGCTTTGACGGATATCGACAAGCTCTATGCAAAGTTTGCCGATCGCTTCGAGAAAGAATATGTTTCTCAGGGATATGAGAAGAATCGTCCCATCGAAGAAACGCTCGACCTTGGATGGGAGCTTCTGCGTATCCTTCCCAGAAGCGAGCTAAAACGTATCGACGATAAGTATCTCGATCAGTATTACGATAAGAAATAATCTACACCTGAAGGACTGATTACATGGCTGTCAAGCAGGTCAATCCGACCCGTATGGAGCTTTCAAGGCTCAAGAAAAAACTGAATACAGCTACACGCGGTCATAAATTATTGAAGGATAAGCGTGACGAGTTGATGCGCCGATTCCTCGAGATGGTGCGAGAAAACCGCGAGCTGCGTATGAAAGTGGAGGAACAGATCAAATCCGCGAACGCGAATTTTGTTCTGGCAAAATCCTCGATGAGTGATGAAACGCTCAAAGCGGCGCTCCTCGCTCCGAAGCAGGAGGTCTATGTGTCCACATCCTACCGCAACGTCATGAGCGTCGACATCCCTGTTTTCGATACACAGACCCGCACCCCCGATCCCAACGATATCTACAGCTACGGCTACGCGTTCACCTCAGCCGATCTTGATGATGCGGTCAAATCTCTGGCGGATATCCTGCCGGATCTGATCAAGCTCGCCGAGATCGAAAAAAGCTGTCAGCTGATGGCAGATGAGATCGAAAAGACCCGTCGACGTGTCAACGCACTCGAGCATGTGATGATCCCCGAAACACAGGAGCAGATCCGTTACATCACCAGAAAGCTGGATGAAAACGAGCGTTCCACCCAGACGCGGCTGATGAAGGTCAAGGATATGATGCTGCAGCAAGCGCACGGGTATTGAGAAGTAATGTTCGTATTGCAGGAGCTTGTTCCTGCTGAATAATACTATTTGTAATGATAATAAAATGAATGACACCCCCGATTGTTCGGGGGTGTCGCTGTTTAGCGGTCATTCAAAAATGAAATAGATCTTCTCACTGCCATTGGTAGCTGTGACCGTCAGCTCAGTGTTTTTGATTTTCCATTCCGGAACTCTCAGCGTATATCGCGTACCGTCTTTAGTAATATAATGACGCTCTGTATGGTTGGTACCGTCGTCCCCATAGCGGATATCTGAGCTGACATAACCAATTTCAAAATACTCAAAATCACGAGGGGAACCGGCGCCGGAGCTGCCGACGATCTCTCCGCTTTCCACATTCATCACGATCCATCCGGGTTGGTCTTTTCCAAAGATGATGATAGACTGACCGTCGGCACTCGCGTTGCTGTACGGCGTTGTGAAGCCCAGCTGACGCAGGAAGCTCTGAGGTATTCTATGGATCAATCGTTCGTTTTGATAGTCATAGATTACCACGCCGCAATCACCGTCAAGATAGACATACCGATCGTCGGCATAGGTGATGGTGGGCAAGTCGGTGGATACTGTCATCGTGTCAAGACCTTCATCCTCAAGCTGCTGAACACTTTCACGGAAAACATAATATTCCTTGTTTCCGAATTGCTCCTTGAACCATCCTGTTTTTTCATCGGTCAGTTGATAAACATCTACGATCACCCTGTTTCTCTGTTCATCCAGCGATACACCTTTGATATCGCTACTGTAGCCCACATCTTTATTTGACATGGCGCCGATATGACTATTAATCTCTTTGATTGAACCATTTAATTCTTCATAGCTGTATTCGCATTTTTCATAACGGATATCCATTCCTATCTTAGCATAATCATCCATTTGGCTTGTGTCGGTCAGTAGGATGACCTGCTCAGCACCGTCGATATAAGTACCACCGTAGTATTCGTCTTTGACATTTGCCCACGTCCAGCCCTTATGGTTGGTCGGATTCATCGGGAATTTATCGGCGTTGGCTTTGAAAAACCGATCTACCGCCTCATAGGGCTCTAGCTTTGTCAGAAGCGGCTCAGTAGGGGAGCTTAGCTCCGGATGATCGGTTTCAGCATTTTTGCCGATCGGATTTGTCAAAAAACATACCGCGACAGCGATACTCAGCACCACTGCGATGATGACAATCCAAAAAGCGGGCTTTTTATAGCTGAGCACATTTTTGATACGCGACTTTACATTGGTTTCACCGAAAGCGAGCGGACAGGCGGAAACCATTTTTTGTGAAGCGGCAGAATTGATCAGCGCGATCGCGTATGGTTTCTTGCATTCATCGCCTAATTCTTTGATGACTTTTTCATCACACGCGGATTCGATATCCCTGCAAAGCAGGATGTATGCTGCCCAAAGTAACGGATTGAACCAATAGACGGATAACAGCACAAAGCCAAGCGGTTTCCAAAGATGATCTTTTCGTTTGATATGCGCTTTTTCGTGCGCAAGAACAAAAGGCTTATCATGTTCACTGATGTTTGACGGCAGAAATATCTTCGGACGGATTATCCCGAGGATGAAAGGGGAGGGGATACGGTCGCAGATATATACGCCTTTTTCTGTCATCATATTCTCGCGCGTCATTCGGTATAGCCGTAGATAGCTGACTATCGCATAGATCAGCATGACGGCGACGCCTGCTGCCCAAATGCCTGCCGCGATCCTCGGCAGTATATTCCACAGCGTATCGGTCTTTTCTTTGATGACTATGTTATCGGTGGTATGGAGAAAGGTTTCCGGATACTCCCAAACCGCGCTTGTGATTCTCTCTGTCGCATAACTACCGAATGTTCGTGCGGTGATCTCCGTATCCGGTACAAGACTGAATACACTTTCGATCCGGAAAGGAAAAATCAGCCTGACCGCCACAAGTGTCCATAACGCACAGATCAATGAGCGAGGCGCTTTCTTTAGGATCAGCCGCAAAATGATGATCGCGAGAACAATAAAGCACGCTTGAATATTGAACTGAACGATCGTTTTGAAAACATTGTACATTCCTTACTCCTTGTATGAATCGACCAGTCGTCTGAGCTCCGATACTTCTTCGGGACTCAGACTTTTATTTTTGGTGAACGCAGCGATGAAAGCGGGGAGAGAGCCTTCGAAGTTATCTGCTACAAATCGTTCGCTCTGTTTTGAATAGAATTCGTCCCGTGAGATCAGCGAAGTCACCGTGCCTTTCACATTTTGAAACAGCCCCTTGTTGCATAGCCTTTTCAGCACAGTGAAAGAGGTCGTCTTTTTCCATCCAAGCTCCTGTTCACTGCGTTTTGCTAATTCGGATGAAGACATAGGTTCGTTGTGCCAGATGATGTCGGCGAATTTCGATTCGACCGCGCCTAAAGTATATTCGTGCATAGTATCAGCTCCTGATTGTTATTCTACACTGTGTAGTACACTGTTATTCTACATGATGTAGAATGATTTGTCAAGTAAATAATTCATAACTTGTTCAAAAGTTTTTTCAAGAAATATTCATAATTATCCTGTATCATTCATAGTATGTTATAAATGCTGTAACATGGAGGTATGAAAATGCCTTGTCGCTTTCAAGAATTGAAAAAGAAAGAAGTGATCAATGCCGATAACGGTTGCAGGCTCGGATATGTAGACGATCTGGAGATCGACACGCGATGCGCAAAGCTGATCGCGTTGATCGTATACGGCAGACCTCGTCTGTTTGGGCTGTTTGGCAGATCCGACGACTGCTACATCCCTTGGGAAAAGATAAGATTAATTGGTGAAGATGCGATTCTTGTCGATAAATCTGTGCAAAAAATGACAAATAAAGCAAAAAATCGGCATAAATTTGTAACATTTTGTCACCGATTATTTTTGTGAACGTCAGCAAATTGCACTACTTAATATTGTTGATATTGTACAGTTTTTATAAAAAAATCTTCGAAAACAGAATTAAAAGCCCGTTTTGATTCTTTTATAGAATATTTGTGAAAAAGTAACAAACTTGCAATTCTTAAGGATTTGTGGTTAAATATAACACGAAATGAAGCAAGTCCACGCGGAATTGCGGAGTTTTACATCGGATCACCGATAGACTACTATTTAAAGGAGGCAGAATTTTGAGTAAGACGACACCGCACATATTACGCAGAACAGTGTTAGTCGGTCTTTGTATCGCTTTACTTATGACCACATATGCTCTGATTCTCGCGCCGGGTGTAGGAGCTGCAAGTGATGCCACAAAAACAGAAACCAAGATTGAAACTAACGATAATATAGTAACGGCTGAGGATGAGGTTCTCACACAGAGAGCGATCACCATCGATGAGGCCAAGAAAGAAGCTCAGGAATTAGTAAGCGCTCAGCTTGCTATCCGGGAAGCAAAGGCGGCCACTGAAGCGGCTGCTACCGAGTCTGCAGAGACACAGGCTCCCGCTGCTACCGGTTCAGCTTCTTCCGAAACTTCTTCCGAATCATCCTATGATTCCTCTTCCGATTACTCTGACAGCAGCTCTTATTCCGACGACGATTATTCTTACAGCGACAGCAACACTGTTTCTGCATCCGGTTCCGGTGACTACCTGTTAGACATCGACAACCCCGATCCCAACTATGTCGGCTACAGTGTATCTCTCAACGACGAGGACAGAGATATGGCAGGCCGCATCCTGATGGGTGAGGCAGGCGGCGAGGGCTATATCGGTATGGCTCTGGTTGCCCAGTGTATCAGAGATACCTATGTTAACGGCAGCTACAGCAGCATCGCTCAGCTCTTGAAGCAGAACGGCTACTACGGCTCCACTTCCATGGCTCCGTCATCAACCGCTATGGACGTTGTTAACTACATCTTTGACCAGGGCGGTTCCGCTGTTCAGCACAACATCCGTATCTTCTACGCGACCAACATGTGCAGCAGCGCATGGCACGAGTCACAGGAGTTCGTTTGCCAGTGGAATTACGTCAGATTCTTCAACTATTAATGATATCTGACAGATAAATCACAAAATTCTCAAGAAATCAAGTGTTTTTCTTAGATTAACGCTTGATTTCTTTTTTTGTTTGTGGTAAAATATTTAGGCATTACGCACGCCGGACGCTTGACAGTTGGGTGTCACGGATGATTATCCGTAGATTTTCCTGTCAAAATACAAGGCGACGGCGGAGGTTGAGTAAACATACTGCGTTTACTTAATTAAA
>CADAUE010000045.1 GCA_902790985.1 uncultured Ruminococcus sp. | reverse complement strand
CATGGCGCTGGCACAGTACATCGCCGGTATGGGCTTCTCCAACGTCGGCTTAGGTATCGCGCACAGCATCGCTCATACGCTCGGCGCACACTATGACACCCCGCACGGCGTTGCCTGCGCGATGATGCTCCCCATCGTCATGGAGTACAACCAGGAGTACACCGGCGAGAAGTTCCGTGAGATCGCCCGCGCGATGGGCGTCGAAGGCGTAGACAGCATGACACAGGAGGAGTACCGCAAGGCGGCGATCGACGCTGTCCGCAAGCTCTCCGCCGACGTCGGCATCCCCGAGAAGAACGAAAAGGTCAAGGCAGAGGATCTGGACGTCCTCGCGGCTGACGCTTACGCCGACGCCTGCCGTCCCGGTAATCCGCGCGACACCAACGTCGAGGATCTCAAAGAACTGTACAAGAAGATCATGGCATAAAACAGTGAGAAGTTAGAAGTGATACTAAGTATCAACTTTGTTTATCTTCAAAAACATTATATGCACACAAAAAGCTCCCGAATCGCAATGACTCGGGAGCTTTTCATTTTGTTTCGATCCGCTATTAATGCGGAAAAGTTCTTTTATGATCCCTCAATAAGACGGGATAAAGAAATTATTCTTCTTCTGCGGGGATATCGCCGGTGCAGTGCGGGCACTTGGTCGCGTTGATGTTGACCTCTTCACAGCAGTGCGGGCACTTCTTGGTGGTAGGCGCAGCCTCTTCTTCTTTCTTCTTACCGATCTTAGAGAGCTTGTTGATACCCTTAACGAGCAGGAATACAACCAGCGCCATGATCAGGAAGTTGATGACAGCGGTGATGAACGCGCCGTAACCCCAGATGGATGCGCCCAGCTCGGAAGCGTTGGCATATGTAACCTGAGAGGCCTCAACACCCTCGGGCAGCTTCAAGATGATGAACTGCTCGTTAAAGTTGATACCGCCGGTCAAGAGACCGATGAACGGCATGATCAGGTCGTTGATGAACGCGTTGACGATCGTCTGGAAAGCGCCGCCGATGATAACGCCGACAGCCAGATCCATGACATTACCGCGCATGATGAATTCTTTAAATTCGCCTGCGATTTTTTTCATTTTCTGCACTCCTTGTTATAATTCTTTATTAGAAAGTCAGCAATCGGCAATTAAGGGTAGGCGTTCATGAAACTCCTCACTCCTAACTCCTCACTCCTAACTTACAATACAACCTTATGGAAGACCTTTTTGCCCTTTTTGATGATGACATGACCTTTTTCAAAGTCGCCTTTTGTCACCTTGTGGAACATATCGGTGATCTTGTTGTCATCGACAGAGATACCGCCCTGTTGGATCAAACGCTTGCCTTCGCCCTTAGATGGGATCAGCTTGCACTTGATCAGCAGATCAAGGATCGCGATACCGTCCTCGCTAAGGGCGTCCTCACCGATCTCGGTGGTCGGCATATTATCGGTATTCGCACCGCCGCCGAACAGCGCTCTCGCGCCCTCCTGCGCCTTATTCGCCTCATCCTCGCCGTGGATCATCTTGGTCAGCTCAAAAGCTAAGATCTCTTTTGCCTTGTTCAGCTGTGAGCCTTCCCATTTTGCCATCTCCTCGATCTGATCGAGCGGCAGGAAGGTCAGCATCTTGAGACACTTGATCACGTCGGCGTCGTCGACGTTGCGCCAGTACTGATAGAATTCGAACGGCGTGGTCTTATTCGCGTCGAGCCATACCGCACCCTTCTGGGTCTTGCCCATCTTCTTGCCCTCGCTGTTCAAGAGCAGGTTGATGGTCATCGCGTAAGCGTCCTTGCCGAGCTTTCTGCGGATCAGCTCCGTACCACCGAGCATGTTGCTCCACTGGTCATCACCGCCGAACTGCATGTTACAGCCGTATTTCTGATACAGCGCGTAAAAGTCATAGCTCTGCATGATCATGTAGTTGAACTCGAGGAAGGACAGGCCCTTCTCCATACGCTGCTTGTAGCATTCGGCTCTGAGCATGTTGTTGACCGAGAAGCACGCACCCACCTCTCTGAGCAGCTCGACGTAGTTCAGATCAAGCAGCCAATCGGCGTTATTGACCATCATCGCCTTATCATCGGAAAAGTCGATGAATTTCGCCATCTGTTCCTTGAAGCAGTCGCAGTTATGCCGGATCGTCTCCTTGGTCATCATCTGACGCATATCGGTTCTGCCCGAGGGGTCGCCGATCATCGCGGTACCGCCGCCGATCAAGGCGATCGGCTTATTGCCCGCGAGCTGTAAACGCTTCATCAAGCAAAGCGCCATGAAGTGACCGACATGCAGGCTGTCTGCGGTCGGATCGAATCCGATATAAAACACAGCCTTACCGTTATTCACCAGATCTCTGATTTCTTTCTCATCGGTAACCTGCGCGATCAGTCCGCGGGCTACCAGTTCTTCATATACTCCCAAAAGATTTCCTCCTAAACTTAAAACGGCCATTGCGAACCTCTATCATGAGGTGTGGCAATCTCAACCGAATCATGCTTTGTCATAATCTATAGTATAGCGATATTTGTCGAAAAGGTCAAGTAAATAATACAAATCGGGTGCGGGCGCCGCCCGCCCTTCGTTATTCATTATTCTTTATTCACTATTCACTGAAAATCCTTGATTTTCACATCACCACGGATCGTCCTCGTCTGTTGCGCTGTCCTCTCCCTCGCCGTCGGTGTCGGGAGAGCCGAGCATATTATTTCTCTCGAGCCAATCGTTATAGGTGATCAGCACCTCACGCGGCTTCGACCCTTGGTGCGGGCCCACGATGCCCATCTGCTCCATATCGTCGATCATACGACCCGCTCTCGCGTAGCCGACCTTCAAACGCCTCTGGAGCATAGAGGTAGAAGCCTGTCCGCTCTCGACAACGAACTTGATCGCGTCCTCCATCATCGAGTCGACCTCGGGCGCGTTGCCGGGCGCTGCGCCGCTGTCCTTGCCCGTATTGTTGCCGAGCTCCTCGGAAGCGATCTTGCGGATCTTATCCTCGATCTCCTTATTGTACTCGGCAGTATGAGATTTCTTGAGAAAATCGGTCACACGGTCGATCTCATCGTCGCGTGTAAAGCAGCATTGGACGCGGATCGGTTTCGGAACGCCGACAGGCGCGTACAAAAGGTCGCCGCGACCGATCAGCTTCTCGGCGCCGCCGGTATCGATGATGGTACGTGAGTCGATCTGAGAACTCACCTTCAACGCGATTCGCGAGGGGATGTTCGCCTTGATCAGACCTGTGATGACGTTGACGGTGGGTCGCTGGGTGGCGAGGATCAGGTGCATACCTGCGGCACGCGCCATCTGTGCCAAGCGGCAGATTGCTTCCTCCACCTCGGACGGAGCCGCCATCATCAAGTCTGCCAACTCGTCGATCGCGATCACGATACGACACATATGCTCGGTAGGAACTTTCAGTCCCTCTATCTCCAGACAGGGTTGTTCCTCCGCCTCGGGATCGTAATCGGGCAAGAGCTTTTGTCCTTCTATGTAAGCAAGGTTCTTGTCGACCAGCTCGTTATAGCTGTCGATACCCTTACAATCGTACTCAGAGAAAATGCGATAACGCTGGAGCATCTCGGAGACCGCCCAGTTCAGCGCGCCCGCCGCCTTCTTCGCGTCGGAAACAACGGGAACGAGCAAATGCGGGATCCCCTTGTACTTAGAGAACTCAACCATCTTCGGGTCGACCAAGAGCAGCTTGACCTCGTCGGGCGTTGCTTTGAACAGGATCGACATCAACAGCGCGTTGACGCAGACCGACTTACCGGAACCGGTCGTACCGGCAATCAGCAGGTGAGGCATCTTCGCGAGATCGGTGCAGATGATCTCGCCGGAGATATCTCTGCCCAATACGCAATTGAGCTTGCTCTTGCTGTTTTTGAATTCGTCCGTTTCGACTAGCTCGCGCAGGGTGACCATCGAGGTGACCTTGTTCGGCACTTCGATACCGACCGCCGCCTTACCGGGTATCGGCGCTTCGATACGAACGCCGTTCGCGGCGAGGTTCAGCGCGATATCATCAGAAAGATTCGTGATCTTGCTGATCTTCACACCGGGCGCGGGCTGCAGCTCATATCGGGTAACGGACGGGCCGCGGCAGATGTTCGTGATACTCGCTTTGACGCCGAAGCTGTTCAGCGTTTCGATCAGCTTGGTGGCGTTGTTCTGCATCTCATTATACGCGCTGTCCTTTTCGGTATCGACAGCGGGCTCCAGGAGCCTTGTCGGCGGATAAACGTAGGTAGCTTTTTCCTCTGCCTTTTGAGTTTCATTCCGCTTGACCTCCGCGCGCATACGCCGGGTCTCGCTCTTCAGATCGAGCTTGTCATCCTCGTCAAAATCATCGTCGAGATCGACCTCCACCGTCTCGGGATCGGGCTGTTTCGCGCCCTCGGACATTTTTCTTGACTTTTTCTTATTCGAGATGCGCCGCGCCACCGCGGAGGCGCCCAGCTCCTCGTCGGGGATGATGCCGGAGTTTGCGTTATTGATGATGTCGATGACATTCTGGTCATGCTGTTCCTCGGCGATCTCGACCTCATTTTTCGGGCGTGATTTCGTACCGGTCTTGTCCAGCGGAATATCAATGCGCGAATCAGAACGTCGTCTTGTCAGAGGCTCCGGTGTCGTATAATCGGGGTAATCGTTATAACCGTATTCCTCTCTTTCCTGTTCCTCCCGACGCAGCCGTTCTTCACGTTCCTCACGCTCTCTGCGGCGGATCTCCGCGCGCTCCTGATGATGCTCGCGCATACGGCGCTGTTGTTCACGGGTCTTGTTATACCCCTTCTTCGCGACATTCGCGATATCGACCAGCGTCACGCCGAACAGGATCATCACGGACGCGATCAGTACCACAAAACAGATGATGACCGACGGAGCTGTCGTCAACAGCGCACGCATCGGATAACCGAGCACCGCGCCCAAGAGACCGCACAGGCTGTCAAGCGCGAAGGAGCCTTGATATGCCGCACCCAAAGCGGCAAAATAGCTGTAACCATCGTTGTAGTCGGTCTTTCCGAACAGGTAGACCAGCGTACAGATAAAGACGACGATCGTCGCCGAAAGCGCGACCTTCGCGCCCTTATGCGCCATCTGCTTTTCTTTGGCGGTCATGATACCGAGGTAGATGAACACCATCGGCACGACAATCGAGCATACGCCGAACACGCCGAACAAAAACGAGCGCATCGTTTTCCATAACGCGCCTCCGGGAATGACGACGAGCGCGAGCATCAAGACGCCGACAGCGCACAGGATGATCGCCTTGACCTGCGGATTCAGTCCGCTTGCAGCGGGCGTGTTCTTCGACCCTTTTTTCGCGGTCGATTTACCTCTTGTATTGGATTTTTGGGAAGCTTTTGATCTTGTCGATTTTTTCGCAGCCAAACAATCACTTCACTTTCCTTGATTTTGGTTTCTGTTATGCCTCCTTTTCCCAAGGGAGATGGCTCCACAGGAGCCGGAGGGTTGTTCAAATACAATACACTTTTATATCATTAAGCTATTCACCCATCATGAATACTTATGTCAACGGAGCGCCTGAGAAGAGGTTCACGCCGCTTCTCATCTCTAAGATACTGATCACGATGACGGCGATACCGATGATCGCGGTATAGATGATGAAAATGATCATCTTGTCGGTCCTTAACAGCCACTTGAACAGTGCGATCGCGAGATAGCCCACGACAGCCGAAACGACCATGCCCACGATAATCGGCACGAGATCCGCGGAGATCGCGTCCATACCACCCTTGAGCGCATCCTTGCCCTCCAGCACAGCTGCCGCAATGATCGCGGGCGTACCGAGGATAAAGGTATAGTCCAGCGCCGTCTGCTTATTCAGACCCCTCATCTGACCGACCGACAGGGTCGAGCCGGAGCGCGAAAGACCCGGCAGGGTCGCGAAGCACTGGGTCAGTCCGACGACCAGCGCGTCGACCACGTTCATCGAGGTACGACCGGTCTCACCGCCCTTGGCGTGCTTCATCGGCACATCGCTTCTCGAACAGCGGTTGCCGATAAAGAGCAGGATCGAAGTCAAAAGCAGACAGATACCGACCACGATAAAATACTTTGATGTATTGAAGCTCTCTACAAAATCCTTGAGCTTCATTCCCGTTCCGGGGACAGGCAGGAACAAGAGCGCCAGCGGCAAAAGACCGATGATGACCATGATGACCATACGCTTGTCGTCCGAGAGCTCCTTCCATCTGAACTTGCCCGTAAAGATATCGCCGATCATCGAGAAAAACGCCTTGATCAATCTCCAGATCAGCTTGTGATAAAAAGCAACGACCGCCACCAGCGTACCGATATGGAGCATGACGTTGAAGAAAAGGTTGCCTCCCTCCAGATCAAGTCCTAAAACATGCTGGGTAATGGTCAGATGTCCGCTGCTGGAAACCGGCAGGAACTCCGTCAAGCCCTGTACCACGCCTTGAATGATCGCCTCTACAATTGTCATATGTAACTCTCCTTTTATGGTGAATGACGAATGGATAATGGTGAAAGATCAAGGGTTACGCCGTTCACTATTACCATCCGTTATTCACCGATTGTCTATCATCTCATACAGCGCGTCGGTCGCGTCACGCAGCGTTCCGACCGCGTCGATCAACCCGCAGTCCACCGCCTCTTTTCCCTCCAGCACCGTACCGATATCGGTCACCAGCTCACCGGTATTCAGCACCAGCTCCCTGTATCTCTCGTCGGTGATGTTAGAGTTCTCCACGGTAAAGCGAATGATCCTGTCTTGCATTTTCTGAAAATACCGATAGGTCTGCGGCGCCCCGACCGTCAGCCCTGTCGTCCTGACGGGATGCACCGTCATCGAAGCGGTCTTAACGATAAAGCTCTTGTCGCAAGCCACCGCCAGCGGGATGCCGATCGAATGGCCGCCGCCCAGCACCAGCGAGACCGACGGTTTTTTCATCCCCGCGATCATCTCCGCAATTGCCAAACCCGCCTCCACGTCACCGCCGGAGGTATTGAGCAGCACCAACAGTCCGTCGATATGCTCATCCTCGTCGATCGCGAGCAGCGACGGGATCACATGCTCATATTTGGTCGTCTTGTTCGACGGCGGCAGGATATAATGTCCCTCGATCTGTCCGATGACCGTCAAACAGTAGATGATGTTCTCCCCGCGATGCGTGATAACGCTGCCCATCGCGGTGATACTATCCTGCGGCTTTGTTTCGGTATTCGAACCCTCTTCGGGATTTTCCGTAACTTCTTCCTCATTGATCCACATGAAACACACCTCGAGCTTAGTATTCTCGTCGAGATACCAAATCATGTATCAACAAGCAGATATCATACCAAAATACAGTATACCATTATATGGCACATTCTTCAAGAGAAAAATAATTATATTTCGAATTTGTCATATTAATTATATGAGATTATAGTATGCTTAATGTATATTTATCGAGATCGCACTCGATCTTTCTCGCAACAACATTATTATCGGAGGAAAAATGAGTACAAACGCTGTATACGGCGTGATCATCGCCGTATTGATCCTGCTGTCGGCATTTTTCTCGGGAGTGGAAACGGCATTTTCCTTTGCCAACACCATCCGCTTGAAATCCCTCGCCGATAACGGCAATAAACGCGCAAAGAACGCCCTGTGGGTCTGCGACAATTTCGACAAGGCGCTGACCGCCATCCTGATCGGCAACAACGTCGTCAACCTCGGGTGCTCGTCTTTAGCGACCATCCTCTGCATCGATCTCTTCAAAAACTACGGCGCGGCGATCGCGACCGGCGCAACCACCCTTCTTGTTCTGACCTTCGGCGAGGTCATCCCGAAGTGCATCGGCAAGGAAAAGAGCGACGGTATCGTCCTGCATACGGGATTGCTCCTCAAGGTGCTGACCTACATTCTCACCCCGCTTGTCGTCCTGTTCACGGGGCTCAAAACGCTGGTCATGAAGATCGGACACATCAAAAAGGATTCTCCCTCGGTCACCGAGGACGAGCTCAAATACATCATCGAAACGATCGAGGAAGAAGGCATCCTCGAGGAACAGGAGAGCGAGATGGTCCAGTCCGCGCTGGAATTCGACGAGAAGACCGCACAGGAGATCCTCACCCCGCGCGTCGACGTCACCGTGATCGACATCGACGACAGCAAAGAGGAGATCCACGACCTGATCATCCGCGAGCGTTACTCGCGTATCCCCGTCTATGAAGGCGACATCGACAACATCATCGGCATCCTGCACACGCGCGACTACCTCGAGAAAGTCATCGACGGCGAGGCGGATATCCGCGATCTGCTGATCCCCGCGCACTTTATCTACAAAAATCAGAAGCTCTCCGATATCTTAAACGATTTTCGCGCGAACAAGCTGCATATCGCCATCGTCACCGACGAGTACGGCGGCTTCCTCGGCATCGTCACGATGGAGGATCTGCTCGAAGAGATCGTCGGCGATATCTGGGATGAGGACGAAGACGTCGAGCATACCTGCTCGAAACTCGGCGACGACAAGTATCTCGTATCGGGCGATATGGATCTATCGGAGCTGTTCGAGCTGTTTGACATCAAGCCCGATGATGACATTGAGAGCAATTCGGTCGGCGGTTTCATCGTCGAGCAGTTCGGCGATATTCCCATTCGCGGTCAGCACGTGACCTACGAAGGCGTGACCTTTACCGTCAAGCGCGTCAAGAACCGCCGTATCATCTCCGCCGTTACCGAAAGAACTGCACCGAAAAAAGAAGAATAACCGCAAAAAGAGCTGTCACATAAAACAACAGCTCTTTTTCCAACCGACTCTCTGTTTATACTAAGTAGCAATAAGCGCCATGCAGATTCTTTCGCGCAGGACTTGATAAATTCAAAAAATGGTGTATAATATGAGTGTTCGCTTTTTGCGTAACACATTTTTATATCCGCCCGTGGCGCAGCTGGATAACGCAACGGATTCCGATTCCGGAGAACGGGAGTTCAAATCTCTTCGGGCGGGCCATTCAGATAGGAATACCGTATCTGCGGTATTCCTATCCGCTTATTACCTTACAGAATGCCCGAAGATGACTTGAAGGCGAAAGTACCGAGATGTAGGTGAAATAATGACCCAAAAGGAACGCATGTTAAACGGCTTACCGTACGACAGCTTTGCGGACGGTTTGCCCGAGGAAAGAAACCGCGCTAAAATTCTTTGTAAGAAAATTAACGAATCCGATGATTATGACCCTGCGCTGACCTGCGCGTTGCTCCACGAGTTGCTCGGCGCGCACAAGGAGCATTATTATATCGAGCCGCCGTTCCGCTGTGACTACGGCTGCAACTTTGAGATCGGTGAAAACTTCTATGCCAACTACAACCTCAGCGTCTTAGACTGCGCCAAAGTCACGATCGGCGACAATGCGCTGATCGGACCGAACGTCTGCATCACCACAGCAGGACACCCGATCCACCCCGCCTCTCGCTATAAGTACGAGTACGCGATGGAGATCGCCATCGGCAACAACGTATGGATCGGCGCGAACGTCGTCATCAACCCGGGTGTACATATCGGCTCCGGATCCGTGATCGGTTCGGGATCGGTCGTCACCAAGGATATCCCCGCGAACGTGATCGCTGTCGGCAACCCCTGCCGCGTGCTCAGAGAGATCACCGACGCGGATAAGGATCATTACTACAAGGACAGAAAATTTGACGTAGACGACTACTGCAAAGAATAATCGATTCCGCCCGCTGATACTAAGTAGCAATAAAATCACAGTTCGGATGAACTCTGTCACCTGTCAAAACCACACAAAAAAGGACGCCCGTCGACGTCCTTTTTTCTTTATTAGAATTAATTGTACAATCCTCTGATCTTGGTCGCAAGCGCGGTGATCTCCCCCTCCGCGTCTGCGGCAGTCACGGTCGCGACCGTTCCGCTGCTGTTCAGCGTCGCGTTACCGATCTTCTCACCGTTGAGACTGATGACATATCCCGTGCTGTCACGATCCTTTAAGACAGCTGCCTTTTCATCGCTCAGTCTGAAGCGCAGATCCTGCTGACCGTCTTTGATGCTGACGATCGCGAAGTACAGGATCTCCGAGCCGCTCGCGACAACGCCCGTGTCGTCGGAGAGCTGCAGTTCACCCTCCGCGAGCGTCCACTCCGGCTCATTGACCTGTGTATCGATATACGGCGCGTCGGTAGGCGCCTCGGTAGCCGCAGGCTCCGTCGGAGCGGGTATATTCCCGGCGCAGCCCACCGTCAATGCCGTCAAAAGTACAGCCGCCATCATGATGAATAATCTTTTCATGCTTTCCCCCATCACTTGTGCTGATACAGCTCCGCGAAGCCTGCAGATTGGATCAGATTATAGTTATTGCCCATGACGGTCTTCATCTCCTGCGCCAGCTCGCTGTTGCGCGTATCAATAACAAAGTAATCGGTATCCACCGGCTTATCGCGCTTAGAGGTATTATAATCGGGCATCGTATACAGCCACTCGACCTTATACAGGTGCGGAACCAGACTATGCGAAGCGGTCACGGTCGCATCCGTGGGAACGCTGTCGATCAGCTCGTCCACCTGCTGACGTGTGCCCTCCGTATTTTTCATATAACTCGTCACGTTGTTCATCTTCGGGAACACCAGCGCCACCGACATGATCGCGCACATGCACAGCGATACCAGCACGACAACACGCTTTTGATTCGTTTTCAGCCGGGCGATCACAAAGACCGCGCTGATAATGATCAGAGCGGCAACGCCGTAGGTATACTGATAGTCGACGTCATACTGATACTTCCAGCTCTGCATGAGGTTGATCGGGATGATCGGAAAGAGCAGGATCAGCGACGAGATCTTTTTCGTCAAAAACGGCGCGAACAGCACCGGCGCGAACATCCACAGGATGAACGGGATCTTTTCGGGGATGAACATCTGCTTCAAGAGGAAGCCGATATCGAAGAACACCGCCTTAAAGACCGAACCAAAGGTGCTTTGACCGTTGATAAAGTAGTCCGACAGACGGCTCATCATCACGCCCTCACCCGCCGCGGCAACGATCTGCTGAGCGATGATGAAGTAGATGATCGCCATACCGAGCATGACGGCGCCTCGCCATATCTCCTTGCGGTTGATCATCACAAAGAGCGCGATCACGATCAGATAGATCGCAGCGTCCTCTTTGACCGAGAGGAGCAGCAGTGCGAAGATGAACTCCCACAGTGTGTTCTTGCACAGGATAAAGTAGAACAGGAACAGGATGATGGTGGTCAAAAACTTATTTTCATGGAAATCATAGAACGTGCCGTTGAACAGGCAGGGATAGAACGCGTAGATGAACTCCAGCGCCAGCGTCAGCTTGCCGGAAAGTCCCAGCTTGCCCGCGATCAGATAGATCGCAAAAATACCCGCAGCGACCGCCGCGCTCTGTACATAGAACAGGTAGATCGGCGTGCGGAAGATGTAGTACAAAGGCAAAAACAGGTAGAAGATCGGCGAGAAATGCACGCCGAAGTGCGACATCATGTGTGAACGCTCTACGGTCGTATTCGGCGCGAAAGACGAAGCCATCCGCTCATACATCTGCGCAAAGATGCCGAAGTCGAAGGTGTAGTTACTGTAGCTCTGATACTTCATCGAGGTATAGTAGCCAAAGACGAAGGTCGTCGCAACAAACAGCACCGCCCCGACGACCAGCGCCGCCTTGCGGCTGACGGAGATCCCCGAGATACCGAGCTTATCGCCCCGTACCTGCCAGAGGATGATGATCAAATCCACCACGCCGATCCCGACGCAGAAGTACGCGCCGCCGTCCTTGTAGTTCGCGGCGAACAGCACCGAGACCATCAGCGCCGTACACATCAGCGCCCACGGGATGATGTACCGCTGTTGAAAGAGATACGTCAGCCCCGCCAGCACGGCAAAGCCGAGGATCATGATCACGAAGAACCCCGCAAAGCTGATACTGTTGTAATAACTGCTCAGATCGGTAAAGTTGCCGTGCGACAAGAGCTGATACACATACGCCAGCAGCACCGACGCCGTCAGCGCCGCCACGATCCTCTCGAGCGACAGATACCTCTCCTCGAGCTTTTTCACAAAGGAAGGTTTTTCGGGAGCTTTCGGTTGTTTTTCCATAGAAATTCTCCTTTATCCAAATTTCAATGAATCGCATATAAATACATCATATATCATACCACATATTCCAACGCTCGACAAGAGAAAGTTATTTTTCTTTATTAGAATTTTTCTTGCTCGCAAAAGCATTATTTTTCTTAAATAGAAATTTCAGCAAAGCAAAAAGCGAAGTCAAACGACTTCGCCCTGCTTTTCATACTAATCCTTGATAAAAAGATTTAATCAGATATTAGTGATATATTTCGGATAGCGCGACGGGAGACGCAGACAGGCTGGCGCCTGCACTTCCGGGGTCCCTACAACGCCTCGCGTTGTGGGGAGAGGAGGAGTCGCGGCACGAGGTCAAGGCATACCAACCGGAGTAGCCTTCAGAGTACAGCGAACGACGACGACAACAAAGCTATACGAAATATAGCGCAATAGATGATAAAGGTTTTTATTAAGGATTAGTATCAATATAGGAGAATTAACTAGTAAACATTTCTGAAATCCAGCATCACCTGCGCCTTGTTGCCGTGCGCGTCCAGCGCGGTCACCTTTAGCTTCATCACATCGTTGTAGGTCAGGCTTGTCAGCGGCAACTCGACCGTTTCCTCGGTGATATAACCGGTCGTGATTTGAAAATCCCCCGGCTCCGGGTCGACGTCGTCCGGATAAAATTTTCCGAAGTCGTCGCCGTACACCGAGCTTGCGTAAACGCCGCTTTCGATCCTGTAGCTATACAGCACAGTCCCCTCGCCGAAGGAAGAGCTTGCGACCGCTTTGACGCCGGCGCCGTCTTTTTCGAGCTTCACGCTTGCCGTAAAGTCGTGCGGATACAGCTCCATCCCGACCAAATGACGCTGGATCCGGGTCGCGTCGATGATACTGCGCTCACCGTCACAGTCGTAGTCGGTGAGGTACTTGATCTTAGGACCGAAGCGGTTGGAATGGTGCTTGAGCACCCATTCGTCATTTTCAAGATCGGTCAATCCTACGAGACAGCGCTGGAGCAGCGTCACATCAAAGATCGTCAACTCCCCGTCGAAGTCCGCATCGCCGAGGACATATGTAAACGAGTACTGCGGCGCGATGTGACAGAAAACGTCGTGCAGATCATCATAGTCCTTGTCCCAAGCTGCTCCGATGCTGTAGAAAGTCTTCTCACTCACATCGAATACACCGTATCCCGGCTCAAAGGGATAGCTCTCCGAGCCGAACACAACGAGGTCGTCAAACACACCGTAATAGCTGCCCTCCATCGAATCCAGCGACGGTGTTTTCACCAGCACCCAGTCATCTCTGCCGAACATATCCTTGTGATAGTACAATTCTTCATAAGAGCAGATATACTGCGCAGTCGGAAATTGCGCGTGAAAAGCCTCCTCATACCGATTGACCTTCATCTCTTTCTCCGTCACCGGTACACGCTCGGTCGAATCCTCCTGCGGCGGTTCACACGGATAGGCGCGCACGTAGCCGTCGTACCAACCCATATCCGAGCTGTCGCCGCCGTTATTGCCGTCGGGCGTGAACTCGACCGTCATCCATATGCTGTTATAGTGCGAGACATAATCATCGCCCTCGGGATAAAGGTGCGTAGTCTCCTTTGAATCCACTGAATACGCGATCTTGAAGGGCGTATCGCCGCTGAGCAGGACGTCACGGATTACAAAAAGACCGCCCTCCCTGTGCATACGGTTACGCTCGCGGATCCGATAGTTATCGCCCTTGAAAACGATATAGTAACCGCCGTCGATCTCTGAGGGGATATCCTCTGTCGGCGGCTCCGCCGCGGCGGACTTCCATTGAACAAAAACACAGCCGAAGTACCAGTCCCCGTTACCGTCCATATTCGGACGGAAGTAGAGATCCACCGATCCGTCCTTGTCGATATTCGCTCTTTTGAGGGTGCAGTTATTGTCTGTACCGACAGGATACCAGCTGTCGATCTCCTTGCCGTTATGCGAGTACACGACCTTAAAAGCGTCAGAAGCAGTCATCTCTACGTCGCTGATCAGATATTCGTCCGCGTTTTTGGGATTCAGCCCTAAGCGATAATTCCTATCGATCACCCAGTCGGTCATCGTGCCGACAAGATAGTAACCGGCGTAGGCTTCTTCTTCGGTCAGAGCGGCTGTCTGCACCGCGAACGCCGACGCCAAAAGCGCCATACACAGCAAAATCGCCACTACTTTTTTCATGTCAATTCCTCCTTAAAAACATTTGGACAGATGTCTCCATCCTCGCGCTAGATATGCACATACTCCTGACCCTGCGCCAGAAGTTTTCCGTTTTGATCGTAAAAAACATAGTTATAATAATCCGAGTACCGGATTATATCCTCGGGCGTCGTGTAACGCAGGAGCGCCCTGTCTCCCGTAATCCGTTCGATCTGAGCAACATGCTCCGAATCATAAAGGTTACCGCTGCCGAGCAATCTGCCGTAGTTGTCGTAGATTTTGCAGTAGATCACCCGATCCTCGGGCAGACGGCTGAGATCGCTCCATTCGTAAAAATCGATGGGAGCAGGCTTCTCATACCCCGGTTCATCACCCTCGGTGGGATCGGGATCCCGCGGCGTCCCACCTTCACCCGGCGGATCGGTCGGATCTGTCAACTCCGGATCCCATTCCGTCGGCACGACCGGCGGTCTTTCGGGATCCGTCGGCGTCACAGGCGGCTGTGCCGGCTGCTGCCCCGATTCACTCGGCGTAACACCTGTCTTTTCCGTCGCGGATTGCGGCGGATTTCTCCGTGAAGCTTCTGTCGGTTGAGCGATCGCGCCGCCTCTGCTGTTTTCGGTAGGCATAACGGTCGTCGGCGAAGCACTGTTCTGTGTCTCGTCAGGCTTTCCGAAGATACTGTCGATCAGCTGACGCAGCGCTGAGGGGCTTTTTTCATCCTCGGAACCGTCCGGGCTTTCATTAGGGATAGCGCCGCCGCTCCCCTCCCCCCGCGCTGAAGGGGTGGTTGCGCTTTGGGAAGAAGGCGCGACGGCGATCGGGGTGTTGATTTTATTTCCAATAGAGAAATATAACACCAAGCTCAACACGCTGACCAACACCAGACTTGCGACAGCGGCAAGCTGTTTACGGTACCGCGCAAAAGGGATGATCTTCTCCTCTTTGCGGTCGGGGTCATAGACAAAGGACTGCTGCGGTTCGGCTTCCATGTAATCTGTCAGCATTTTTTCCAGTCTGTCATCGCTAAGATTCTTCATGTGAAAGCCTCCTTTTCAACAGTTTCTTTGCCGTATTTAGGCGTGACTTGACCGTACCCTCGGGGATATCCAGCATCATCGCGATCTCGCTCAGGCTGAACTCGCGGAAGTAATACAGCACCAGCACGACCCTGTGTTTTTTCGGCAGGGCATGGATCGCCGTGTGCAGGTCGAGGTAAGCGTCGATATCCTTCTCACCCGCGGGGATCGAGCGCATGAACCGCTCTTTTTCCTCCGCGGAGGAGAATACCGCTTTGGACGAATTATATTTTTCTCTTTTAGAATTTTTGAAGTTGTTCACACATATCGTGAAAAGCCAGCTTTTAAAGCTGTATTCCGATTGATAGTGTTCGAATTTATCAAACGCTCGCGCCCAGGTATCTTGAAAGAGATCCTCGGCGTCATGCACGTTGCTGCACAGCTTCATACAAAACCGTGTGAGATCGGGCGAATACTCCGCCACATACCGCTCAAAATCGGTCAAGTTCACACCCCCTGTCTTGACCCTCACAGAAAGCTTTCACTCTATATACACTTGAAAGCCCCCGAAAGGTTCATTATTTTTCAAAAAAATTGCTCACCAAAAGCGTCGGTTTTCGAATACCCCGTAAAAAAGCGGAGAATACAGATTATATTTTATATCAAAAACGAGCAGTTTCTTATAAAACAATAAACTTCCCCGGTGCAAGCACTAAAGTGTCCGCCGGACACTTTACCCTCGCTATGCTCGGGCGGGGTATTAGCCTAAAAGGATAAATCCTTCCCTA
>CADAUE010000044.1 GCA_902790985.1 uncultured Ruminococcus sp. | reverse complement strand
CACGTCGGAACCATGTTCCTCCTCGCAATGACAATCTGAAATGCGCCCCGTGGCAATCTCAACCGATTAAAAGGGTCAAATACCCCGCTGCTTGCAGCGTAAGAGCCCGTAGGGAAGGATTTATCCTTTTAGGCTAATACCCCGCCCGAGCATAGCGAGGGTAAAGTGTCCGGCGGACACTTTAGTGCTTGCACAGGGGAAGTTTATTCTATTCGGTTGTGGTGATACATCCATTACAGGCGCGGGCAGTTCTCTACCCGTGCTTGATCAGCAAAAAGCTCCGCGAGCGGATCGTGACGGTGTCGTCGTCCGCCTCATAGCCGCCGATCAGATAGGCGATCTCAGCGCCGTCCAACCGATAGTCAACGGTCTTGTCGTCGTCGGAGGGATTCACAAAGGCGGTGAAGCTGCCTCTGCGGTAGACGAAGGGATAGGACTTGGGCGCTTCGTAGACGATCTCGAAATCGCTGTCGTTCATCAGCTCGGGATTCGCCTTGCGTAAGGCGATCAAGGCTTTGAGGTTCTCATAGATACTGTCCTGTTGCCCCTCTTGATCCTCGACGGTCGGCGAGCCTTCGCTTTTGTCGACGGGCAGATAGAGCATGTCCTCGTCCGCGTCGGAGAAGCCCATGTTCTTCTCACGGTTCCACTGCATGGGCGTACGGGAGCCGGTGCGCGAGAAACCGCCCTCTTTGGATACCAGATCGGTGCGGTAGCGCATACCGATCTCGTCGCCGTAATAGACGAACGGCACGCCGGGCATGGTCATCATGAAGGCGTGGGTGAGGCGTATCATATGATCGCTCATGTAGAACGGTGCGCGGGGCATATCGTGGTTGTTGGTCATGAAGCTGATATAGCCCTTGTCCTTGGAGCATTCATACTGCGGCACGTATTCCGCGAGGAATTCTTCGATATCGCCGTGGGCGTGATCGGCAAAGAAGCTGAGGTTCTCGCCGTCGGCGGTCGTTTTGCGGAACAGGGCGTTGTAGCCGTTGCCTTGGTGGTCGAGGTAGAAGTCGGCGTGGAAGCCGGAGTTGACGATGGCTCTCTGCGGATTGCTCCATTCGCTGATGAGCACGGCGTCGGGATAATGAGCGTCCATCATCTCGCGCACGCTGCGCCAGATCCCGGCGGTAGCGATCTTCTCGTCGTCGTTTTTCACGAGCGAATCCGCCATGTCGACGCGAAAGCCGTCGATCCCCTTGTCGAGCCAGAAGCGCATGATATCCTTGAGCGCTTCGACGGTCTCCCACGCTTCGGGAGAATCCGACGACGTCTGCCACTCGGGGCAGGTGATCTCATAGAAGCCGTAATTTAAGGCAGGCTGGGACGAGAAGTAGTTGACCAGATAGTTGCCGTCGCGCTCGCAGATACCGCACATCATGCGGTACATCGGCGGCGCGTCCCAGACGCATTTGGTGAAGATATAGCGGTTGTCGTAGGGGCTGGGGTAGCCGGTTTTTGCCTGCTGAAACCACTCATGGGTGTCGCTGGTGTGACCGGGCACAAGGTCGAGCAGGACGCGGATATCCTTTTTATGCGCCTGCTCCAACAGGTGCTCAAAGTCCGCCATCGTGCCGTAGCGCGGAGCGATCTTCTTGTAGTCGCGTACATCGTAGCCCGCGTCCATGAAGGGCGAATCGTAGATCGGGTTGATCCAGATCGCGTCGCAGCCCAGGTTTTTGATATAATCGAGCTTGACGGTGATACCCTTGAGATCGCCGATACCGTCCGCGTTGGTATCGAGGAAGCTCTGAGGGTAGATCTCGTAGAACACCGCGTTTTTCAGCCAGTTGGTACTCATGTGATCACTCCTTATGTATTACGGTTAACAGAGAATAGAGAATAGATAATAGATAATAGTGAAGGGCGGGACACCCGCACCCGTTTTATAAGTTTATATACAGCGCTGCTATTTCTATCTTAATAGGAATCAAAAACGCGAAGCGTTTCCCATAACTGTTATCTGTTATCTATTCTCTGTTATCTATTATCTATTATCTGTTCTCCGTTCTCCTACTACTAAGATATTACACCACCCCTTAGGGTAAAGTCAATCGGTTTTGCAAAAATCACCTTTTATTTTCTTCGTCATAGGATAAGAACGGTAAATCCTGCCATCCAGCTTTCTTCACTTGCACGTATGGCGGGCATCCTTTATGATGAGTAGAGAATGGGGTGGCTTTATGACGATCGAAATGCTCAGCCGCGGGACGATACTGGTGTCCCTTGATACACAAGATATGCGGCGGTTCCGGCTGTCGCTCGACGGCGGCGCGGATGTGAGAGAGGGGCTGACGGAGCTTTTGTACCATGTCGGCGAGGTATGCTCGCTGGACCCGTCGGGCAAGAGCTTTCTGGTAGAAGCGCTGCCGAAGCAGGAGGGATGGTTTCTGATCATCTCGGTGCGGTCGGTGAAGCGGCGCAGGGTGTTCCGCGTCAAGCGCAGTCAGACGGCGACTGTCTGTGTGTTCCGCTGTGCCGACGATCTGCTGGATTTTCTCGCCGCGAAACCGTCCTTTGATTTTCAGCTGTACCTGTATCGGGATCGCTACACGCTGTTGCCGATCGGCGGGATCTGTGACGATACGGCGCTGGCTGAGTACGGCGATCTACATCATCTCAGCCGCACCGCTGTGGCGAGGGTGCGCGAGTTCGGCGCCTTGCTCCTCGAGAAAAACGTCCAGCGCCGCCATATAAGCGGCAGGACAGTGGCTGTCCGCAACGCTGCACTTGGGCACAGCGAGGGTACTTGAGAGGATGTCGCCGAGATCCGCCCCGCTGGAGAGAAAGCTGATCATGTCGGCATAGTCGGAGGTGATCGCCGTGACGAAGACGTCAGCCGTTCGGTCGTCCAAGTTCTGCGAGAGCATGTCCGCGACCGCGCGCATGAATTCATACAGGCTGAGCTTGCTCTCACCGACCGTTCTGCGGCGTTCGTAGTAGGCGTGGACGTTGGGCGAGAGCCGCTGCAAGGTG
Organism: uncultured Ruminococcus sp.; assembly: GCA_902790985.1. GTDB lineage: Bacteria > Bacillota > Clostridia > Oscillospirales > Acutalibacteraceae > Ruminococcoides. The sequence continues at coordinate 9,653 of CADAUE010000044.1, read as the reverse complement.
AGCAGGAAGTTTTCGACCGCCGTCTGGCGCGTAAAGCCGATGTAGTCGTCGCCAGTGATGGCGCGATAGCGGGCGGTCATATCGCCGTGACCCGAGAGGGAAACGGTCTTGCCGTAGCGCGTGTAGCCCCAGTTGCGAAGCGGTACGCGGGTGAAAAAGTCCTCGGCGCGCACAAGGTTGAAGATGGTGCCGTAGCGGTTGGTACGGCGGCTGATGGTGGTAGCGGGCGAGGCGAAGGTGTAGGCACAGACCTGCTCGAGCCCGTAGCGGTCGCACAGGCGTTTAGAAAGAATATTCGCCACCGCTCCGCCGCGGCTGTAGCCTGTGAGAAAGAAGAGCGGATCGCGCCCGATCGCGTGGGTGAAAACGTAGTCGCCGAGCTTCAGCTCCGCGTAGTCGGCGGCTTTTGCGAAGCCGCTGTGCTCCGCCGTATAGCCGATATCGAAGTTCGAGTACCATTCGTCGCCCGAGGTACCCTGCAATACGACCGCGATGTGCAGCTCTTCGTTATGCAGACGGCTCGCGACGGTCATACCGATCTTGTCGCCTCCGGACGCTTTGAGCGAAAGGATATCGGTGTAGCCGAGGCTTTTCAGATTCTGTGTCAGCAGGGCTTCGTCCTCCGCGCTCATGCTCAGCGCGGCGGCGACCTGTGCCGTGACGGGGCTGAACATCGTGGGATCCCGCGGCAGAAAGGCGTCACTTTCGATCATACACAGCTCAGTCCGACGCGGAAGCTCCGCAACGGGGTAGCGCAGACAGACCTGCTCCTTTGATTTGACGGTCATATTATCCTCTCCTTGAAACAGCAGTCTGTGAAATCTTTATCACAGGTTGACGAAATCACAATTAATTGATATAATCATTACAGATTATGTATTTTAGGAGAAGCTTTATGAAACGAATCATTTCTCTGTTTTTGATCATCGCGCTCAGCTTGGCGGTGATCTCGCTGACCGCCTGCGGCAAAAAAGCCGAGCAGAACGATATCGTCAAACAGGCGCAGGAGAGCGTGTCGTCCGATCTGACGCCGTTCAGCGTGAATTCAGACGGTTCCGCCACCAGCTACTACAAGAACGACACCGATGCCGAGGGGCGTGTCACGCGCCACTATACCTATAACGCGCTGGGCGAGCTCGATGGTTCGACCGGCTATGAGTATGACAAGAACGGCAACGTTATCAAGGAGATCATGTATAACGACAAGGGCGAGACTGTCGGACAGGTCTTGTACGAAAAGACCGAGGATGACAGGGTCACCAAGCGTACCGATATCAACTCAAAGGGTGAGACGACCGCTGTCACCACCACCGAGTATACCGACTTCGACAAGGAGAAGGCTGTTTACAAATATGACGGCAGCGATAATCTGCTGCGCTATACGATCTACGACTATGACGGCGAGACGCTCACGAAGACGACCGTCTACAACGGCAACGGTACGATCGACTACTACACCGTCTATGAAAAGGACGACAAGGGCAAAATGACCGCGAAGCGTTTTGACGCCGACGACAATCCGATCGCGTGATCGGGCTTTGATACAACAAAAAGAGCAGGAGCTTTCGGCTCCTGCTTTTATTATGTCGGTATTTCAATGATTTATACATTGATTCAAAACAGTCATTACGATGGCGCATTGATGATTGTCATTGCGAAGCCCGCAAGGGCTGTGGCAATCTCAACCTTAGCTTTTGCGTCCCGTGAAGCTTACTCGCACAGCGCTTTGAGCGTGTCGATAGCGGCTTTCGCGTCTTTCTCACCGAATACGGCTGTGCCCGCGACGCAGATATCCACGCCCGCCTTTGCCGCGGTCGCGATGGTGTCCTTGGCGATACCGCCGTCCACCTCTACCAAGGTCGAGAGCCCTCTTTTTTCGATCTCGTTCTTGAGGAACTCTACCTTCGGCATCATGTCGGGCATGAAGCTCTGTCCGCCGAAGCCCGGCTCCACCGTCATCACCAGCGCCATATAGAGCCTGTCGAGATACGGCAGGATCGCTTCGGGCGGGGTGTTCGGCTTGATGGCTAAAGCGGGCTTGACGCCGCGTTCTTCGATCAGCTTTAGGGTCGAGTCGACGTCGCTGTCACACTCGACGTGGAACGAGATGATGTCAGCCCCCGCGTCGGCAAAGTCGCCGATGTAGCGGTGCGGCTCAGAGATCATCAGATGGACGTCAAAGGGCTTTTCGGTGGCGTTCCTCAGCTTTTTGATGACCGGCGCGCCGAAGGTCAGATTCGGCACAAAGTGACCGTCCATCACATCGAGGTGCATATAGTCCGCTCCGGCTTCATCCACGCGGATGATCTCGTCACGGAATCTTGAAAAATCACAGGATAACAGGGATGGTGCGATGAGCATGATAAAATACTCCTTTTGTTTTGGTGAATGGATAACAGTGGAAAGTTGAAAGTGGAAAGTGGAAAGTTGAAAGTGGTAAGTGGTAAGTGGATGGAGTACGGGACCGTTCACCGAAATTCTACGGTCTTTTGATCAGCTCGGCGATGATGGTCGCGCCTACCCAGAAGCCGATGTAGATCATCAGCTCCACGATCGAGAGCCTTGCGACCGAGGCGTACAGCGCGAGCGTCGCGCATAAGAGGATGCCTAAGATCATGCCGAAGATCTCGATGACGATACCGAGGCTGATGTTGGATTTCAGCCCGATACAGCCGCCGATGGCACGGGTCAGCGAACCGATCCTGCCGCGTGTCGCGAGATAGGAGCGCGAGGTCTCCTCCACCTTGCCGGTGGCGTCGTCGATGACGTTGGAGTAGCCCGGTACGGTGACCTTGACCGAGCGGAAGAACACGCCGTAACGCTCGGCGATCAGCTCGGCGGTGACGTTGGGGTCACAGGTGCTGACGATCAGCGCCAGCCCGCTTCTCTCGGCTTTTTGGATCTGCTCCTTGGTGACCTTGTCCGCGTTGTAGGATACCGCCATGATCGCGACAGCCTGTCCGGAGATCGCGATGTAGGTGATGACGGCGTCGGGATTCTTTCGGCGCGAGAACGGTACCTCGGTCGGGACGGTGATATGGTAGCGGTTCATGAGCTTGAGGTTGCCGATCAGCACGCGTTCGCCGTTGATCCAGCCCACCAACCCGCTCTTGTCCTCGTACATCACGCTCTCTACCGCGGGCAGCACGTTGTTGTTCTCCATCACCAGCTCGTCAAACGCCGGGGCGATGGGGGAGTTGCCCTCTCTGAGCACAGCCGTCGCCATGAGCAGGCTCTCGTTGACGCGGTACTGCTGCAGGGGCATGAGCTCCTCGATCTTCACGCATCCCGATGGGAAGAGATCGCAGGCGTTCATCATGACCGCCGTCGTGTCACAGAACTGACGCACCGACGGATATCCCGCGACCATCGCGTCCTCTTTGAGCATACGTTTGCTGAAGATCAGAAGCGGCAGATTGCCCGCGAGCATACCGGTGAAGGGGATGCTGACGCACAGCATGACAGCCAGCGCCGAAGCCGCTCCCTGTACGCTTTTGAAGATGATCGCGTACAGCACGGTGACGAACAGCGCGCTGATGATGGCGATGGGCGCCATCTTACCGGTCAGCTCCTCGCTCGGGTCGGGAGCGTAGGAGATCTTCAGAAAGTCGGATAAAAAGCTCGTCACATGCTGGTAGGCGACCGTGCCCCGCGAGGCAGTCGTGCCGCTGACCAGACGTCTCGCGGTCTCCTCGTCGTCATAGACCTTTGCCGCGTAAGCGGGGGAGTGGGCGCTGATGAAGTCAAAATTGCTCTTGACGCGCAGCGCCATCATCAGCCTGCCCGCCGTGCTGAGTATCAGCGCGAACGCGACGATGAAGCTGTACAGATGGTGATCGCCGCCGACAAACGAGGTGCCGGTAAAGACGGAGATCAAGCTCTGGATCACACAGGCGATATACGCGAGCGCGATCACGGTGTTGCAGTTGAATTTGAAGCGGGCGAGCGGCTTTAAGCCGTCGATAAAAACGTGGCGTGCCGCCAGTCCCAGCGCGATCGTGAGGATCAGATGCATCGCGCAGAAGGTGAAAGCGGCGGAGGGACCGTTCGCGGCGACCGTCGCCGCTCCCGCGACGCCCTCCCAGATGACCATCGCGAGCAGCGCGGCGCCGATGAGGGCGTAGAGCAGGATGCTCGTGGTCTGTCGGCGGATGTTGAGGCGTGTGCGCTCGGATATGTACTTCTCATCCTCGCGGCTGTTGTAATCCATCGCGCGCTCCTGCTCGTCCTCGGAGGGCGAGGTGATGCTCGACGAGATGACCGCCGCCGTTACGCGGAAGAATTTGCCGATACGCGAACGCTTTTTCTTCTTCGGTTGTTTGACCTTCGGCTCGACCGCTTCTTCGTCAAAGTTGTTGCGCATGATCTCTTTGCTCTTCTGCTTCTGCGCAGCTTCGTTCTTGCGGCGCGCCGCCACCTGGCTGAGCGTATAGAGCAGGCTCTGGTGCGGTTTGACCAGCGGTTTGGTCGAGTGATAATTCTTGGAGATGGTCGGGTCGGTCGATTTGAGGTACTCGTCGTACTCGTTCTCCACTACGTCGGTGAAGCGACCCGCCTTGAGATAGAGCTTGTCCACGCTGCCCTCGTGCTGATACACGGGCACCTTCGCGACGATGGTGTCGCCGGAGGGGACATAGGGCGGCTGCGCGGGCTTCTTCGGCTCTGTGCGCCCTTCGTGACGTTCTCTGTCGTTGACCTTGCGCTCATATTCGCGGATGTTTTCCATCGGGTCAAGGCTGACGTCGATATCGTCGATGTCCTGCACATAGATGTTTCTCAGCTTCTTGACGTCGACAACGTCCTCGATGATCTCGTCGGAGACGGTCGCGTTGGGGTCCAGCTCCGCTTCGAGCTTCACCTCGGGCGTATCCTCATCGCCGCTGGAGCTGAACTCCAGCTTACCGCGGATGAGGTCGTCCTTGGCGGCTTCCTTGCGCTTGGCGGCGGCTTCCGCCTCCAACGGCTGCTGCCGACGGAACTTGACCTGTTTATCTCGTGTGGAGTAGATCTCCTCCATCGTGGTATCGAGAGATTGTGAGGATGAGTCGTATGCCGCTTCACTGATATCGGTGAACTCTTCGGCGGATTCGTCGGTTTCATCGACAGGATTTTCGATAGGCTCTTCGGGCTTTGATCTCTCTCTGTCCTTCTCCTTATCTCTGCGGAATATGCTCATGTTTCTCATCTCCTTTCTATGGGCTGCTCCCCGTGAGAAGCCTGCCCTATCTTGTCTCAGCGACCTTGTACATCAGGATCCCCGCCGCTACCGAGGCGTTGAGGGAGTTGATCCTGCCCTTTAAGGGGAGGGATACGATGACGTCGCATTTCTCGCGCACGAGGCGGGAGATACCCTTGCCCTCGTTGCCGATGACCAGCGCGACGCCGCCGCTGAAGTTGGTTTGTCGGTAATCCTCGCCGTCCATATCCGCCCCGTAGACCCAGATGTTGCGGGCTTTGAGGTCGTCGATGGTGTCGGCGATATTGGTGACCCTCGCGACAGGCACATACTCGAGCGCGCCCGCCGAGGCTTTGTAGGCGGTGTAGGTCAGCCCCGCCGAGCGGCGTTTCTTGACGATGACGCCGTGAGCGCCCGCGCACTCCGCCGATCGGATGATCGCGCCGAGGTTGTGCGGATCCTCGATCTCGTCGAGGAGGATGATGAAAGGAGCTTCCCCGCGTTCCTCTGCGAGGGTGAGGATATCCTCGACCGTGGAATAATCCTTCATCGCGCACAGCGCCGCTACGCCTTGATGCGCCGCGCCGCCGGTCATGTAATCGAGCTTTTTGCGCTCGACCTCCTGTACGGGTACGCCCGCCTTCTTCGCTTTGGCGGCGATCTCTACCGCCGCGCCCGAGGTCGTTCCCTTGGCGATCATCACCTTGATCACGGAGCGACCCGACGACAGCGCTTCGTTGATCGGATTGCGCCCGATCAGCAGCTCGTCGTTCTGATATGGCTGTGTGTTGTCTTTCATGGTACACCTGTCTTTTTCTCTATATAGTCATACCTATACCCATACAGTATACCATATCTAGTATGCCGCTATGCTTCTTAGACAGAAATAAAGCGAAATTTGGCAGGATTTTTCTCACAGTCCTATGTCATACCGTCGCAGGGCTTCGAGAACCCCGTAGCCGCCCTCCCGCGGATCACGGAACAGCGCTGTTTTCGGCGGAAAGATCGTGAATGAGAAGAACATCAGATAGTACAGGAGCAACAGCATGACGGCGGGCGCGAAGCAGTCGCCCAGACGGTTGTCGGCGGTTTCGAGAAAGGTCGTCAGACCTTGCACCGCGATGACCGCCGCGACAGACAACCGCATGTGGGTCTCGGGAAAGATACAGGAGATCCCGATGACAAGCCCCATCAGAAGGTACAGCCCGAGGCATTTTGCGACCGCGTACCGACGAAAGGGGAGCCTCAGCCAGCTCAGCTGCAGCAGCGACCAGCCTACATACGCCGCCGAGAAGATCTTCGCGTGTTCCCAGACGCTGTCGTTCACTGCGCCGAACAGGATCCCCAGTGCGCCTCCGTACAGCGGATAGGCGGTGTGCAGATAGACGGCGGCGGCACAGATCGCCGCGCAGCCCGCCGCCTCGGACACGGCGACAGCTCCTCTCTTCACGGCGGCGCCCCCTTTCTGAAATGCTACGATCATTATATGCGCGACGGCTGACACGCTATGCCGGTAGAGGACTGTTATTTTTCAAAAAATAATTATTTAAAGAAATTATACATTTAGTATTATTCGTATTTTTCAATAAAAATGTTGATAACTCTGTGGATAAGTGGAATAACTCAAGCTTCATAACCCCCGAATTCTCCGTATTTTTTCATGATTTTTAAAGTTTTTGAAGTTTTCCATAATTTTTTTAACAGAATTATCCTATCTTCTTTTGGTGAAAAAAGGAAAAATTATTATACAACCAGTAATAATACCTTTGTCAATCGTCCGACAGAAAAATAAAAAAATCTTTTACGGTGAAAAGTCTTTATCCGGTAAGCCTTGTTTTCCGCAAAAAAAAATCACCCCATGCCGCGGCACAGGGTGACAGCTTTATAATAAACGTCATTGCGAGGGGCGCAATGGTTAAGGTTGAGATTGCCGCGTCGGAACCATGTTCCTCCTCGCAATGACAGTCTGAGATGCGCCCCGTGGCAATCTGAACCGAATTTCTAAGATCGGAACAGGAAGAACCGGAAGATAAAGGTGACCAAGCTGCCGTCCAGGATCCCCAGCACCACGCCGCCGAGGACGTCGGTGAGGTAGTGGACGCGCAGGTACACGCGCGAGAAGGCGATGGTGCACGCTAAGAAGAACGCCGGGATCCACATCCACGGCGGGCAGGTCCAGAGCAGCACCGTGAAGGCGCAGAAGGAGGACGCGCTGTGGCCCGAGGGGAAGGAATGATCCTTCGGTTTATTGATTTTCATATCCTCGTCCGAGATCTGAGTGGAGGGGCGGTCGCGCCCGACCGATTTTTTGATGATGATCTCACCGAGAAGGTAGTTGACGCCCAGCGTGGTCGTTAAGATGATGCCGATGCGAAAGTGCTTGGTGATCAGGAGGGGGATGATGTACAGCACCCACCAGATCAGCCCCGCGGTACCCGCATAGGTGAACGCCACCATGATCTTGTCCAGCACAGGACGGTGGATCTTTGACATCCGCTCTACGACGCGCAGGTCCAGTTCACGCAGTTTTTGAAACATGATCCGCTCCGATGATATACGAACGCTGTCGCCGCGTCAAAACGATCGACAGCCGTTTGGATTGTATTTGATGATTTAGCTCTTTTAGATTATTATATATGAAAACAGGGAAGGGTGTCAATGATCGCCGCAAAAAAGATGAACGATTTTCAACTTTGAAAATCATACAGGATCAACAAAAGCCCCCTGCTCGGAGGCTTGATGCGGTTCGATTTAGGCTTTGCGGTTATGGATCTCTTCGAGCATCGCTTCGATATCGTCGGAGGTGGTGGAGGTATCGAGGCTGTCGTTTTCTTCGGGATCCTCGGCGACGAAGCTTTCGTCGGGCGCTGTATCCTCTTCGACGTTGACGCGTTTGGGGCGTTGAGAGGGCTTTTTGATCAGATTCTTCACCGCGTCTCTGCCCTTGGCGGATTGGAACGTTTCGCCGAGCATCTGTCCGAGCCAGCCGCAAAGGAAGTAGGCGACCATGTAGATCAGCACCGTGATCCATGAGGCGCGCCACATGCCGTACAGCAGCGCCGCGATCGCGTAGAACAGCGGCGCGACAAAGCAGAGGGGCAGGCTGGTCCTGTGGGCTTTGCGCTTGTAAAAGAAGCCGCAGCCGAGCGCCGTCAGCGGAAACGCGCCGATCTGGATGATATAGGTAGCGGCGGTCTCGCCCGAGCCCATGAACAGCGGCAATAGCAGGAAGATGATGCCGGTGATGATGATATACGGCAAAAGTTCTTTGAGTGTTTTTTCTAATTTATCGTTCATTCCGTACTCCGTTCGGATCGTTACAGTCAGACTGTTGTTTTCGGTGAATTTAATTATAGAGTATCATTTCCATAAAATCAAGATGAATATTATATAAAATTCGTTCAACTTTTGATTGACTTCTTTGTAACGGGAGAGTAAAATATAAGTACTGTCGGCGAGTTGCTCCCGACAGAATTTTGACAAGAAAGAGGCGAGAATATGGACGCTGGAAGTACGAGCGGCGCTGCCGGAGGGCGACGGTGCGGTAAAAAGTACGGCAACAACGCCGACGGCGTTCATCTTGCCGTCTGATAAATCATACTAAGTCCGCTTTTTCATCGGACTTCGTATCACAGCACCATCCTTCCACAGTGCCTTTCCGCTCCCACCCCATAGGTTGCGCGATCTCTCCACACGTGAGGGGTCGTTTAGGAGGTTATGATATGGAAAGGAATACGGTGAGCTTGTTCGAGACGATCCAGACGCTTCTCGATAACAAGCGCTATTCGACTTTGCGCGATATCCTCAACACCATGAACCCCGTCGACATCGCGGGCGTTTTTGAGGATCTGCAAAGCGAGAAGACAGCTCTGCTGTTCCGGCTGCTGCCCAAGGAGACGGCTGCCGAGACCTTCGTCGAGATGGACGAGGATACCCAGGAGCTTTTGATCCACGGCTTCTCGGATACGGAGCTCAAGGAGATCATCGACGAGTTGTATGTCGATGACGCGGTCGACCTGATCGAGGAGATGCCGGCGAATGTCGTCAAGCGAATCCTCAGACAGGCGGATCCCCAGACCAGAAAAGAGATCAACGAGATCTTGAAGTACCCCGAGGACAGCGCAGGCTCGATCATGACGACCGAGTGCGTGATCCTCAGACCCAAGATGACAGCGGAAGAAGCGATCAAGCGCATCCGCCGTACCGGTATCGACAAGGAAACGATCTACACCTGCTATGTGTCGGATTCGTCCTCGACCCTGATCGGTATCGTTACGATCAAGACCCTGCTGCTCTGTGATGACGACGAGGTCATCGAGAACATCATGGAGACCAACGTCATCTCGGTCAACACGCTGGACGACCAGGAAATGGTCGCGCAGATGTTCAACAAGTACAATTTCCTCGCGCTGCCCGTTGTGGATAAAGAAAACCGTCTTGTCGGTATCGTTACCGTCGACGACGCGATCGACGTCCT
>CADAUE010000043.1 GCA_902790985.1 uncultured Ruminococcus sp. | reverse complement strand
AAATATGCCCGTCAAAACCACGGTTCGGATTATTCCTGTCACCCTATTTATATCGTATGCAAAAAACGATGATCGACAAAATGTTTTTCATCGACAAAATATTTGAGCCCATAGAGTGTATCGTGGACTTCGGCTGCGCAAACGGAGAACTCATCAAGATGCTTCAATACTTCTTTGACGAGTATCGCTATATTGGATATGACCTAAGCGATAAGATGATAGCCGAAGCAAAAAAGAATGCTCCGAAAGCTCGTTTTTATACGGATTGGGACAGTATTGACGCCGATTTTGAGCATAGCTTGCTGAATATCTCAAGCGTTCTGTTGCGTTCCGACTGGATAGAGAAAAAACAGCTGATTGAACCCTAAAGGAATTCTAAAAATGATTTATACATCACTGACTAAAAAAGCGCTGAAGATATCATTTAAGGCGCATAAAAAACAACTTGATAAAAGCGGGATGCCCTATGTTTATCATCCCTTCCATCTGGCGGAACAGATGGAGGAACCCTACGCGGTATGCGTAGCTCTGCTGCACGACGTCGTCGAGGACGCCGGAATATCACTTAATGATTTACGCCGCGAGGGATTCCCCGAAACCGTGATCGCGGCGATCGCGTTGATGACGCATGATAAAAACGTACCGTATCTTGAGTATGTGAATCGTCTTAAGGAGAATCCACTCGCGAAAAAGGTCAAACTGGCTGATTTGAAGCATAACAGCGACCTTACCCGCCTGAACAAGGTCACAAAGGAGGATCTCGAGCGCGTCGAAAAATACAAGAAGGCGATCGCCCTGCTGGAGAGCGACGAAAACCCGAATATCACCATCCTCAGGAACACTCTCGAATCGTTGAACGCGGGATATTATCTTAATCATGGCAGGATCGTATCGCTGAAAACCGATCCCTATCGTATGCGCGAAGCGCGAGTTTATCTGCCCGATGAGGTCGAACAGATATGCTTCGATAATACATCCTCAAATGATCCGATCCGAACGGGGTGCAGGATCTCCTGTGAGAACACGGATTCCTTCACGATGGCGCGGGAGATGCTCAGTGACCCTGAGACGTTCACGCCGGGGGACAGAGTATTGGTTCTCAACTACGCCAACCCTGTCAGTATCGGCGGCGGCGTGCGCCGCGGCGCAAGAGCGCAGGAAGAGGATCTGTGTCGTCAAAGCTCCCTGCTGCTTTCTCTCGAGAGCGACGCCGCCGCAGCCTACTATCGCTATAACCGCGCTCTGAATACCATGCTCGGCTCGGACGCCCTGATCATCTCGCCGAATGTTGAGATCCTTCGCGACGGCAAGTGTGAATGGCTTGATGAAACAGCGGTCGTTTCCGTCCTGACCTGCGCCGCGCCGTATCTCCGCAACGGATCGGAGGGAAAGACCTACGATGAATATCGCGAGATGCTGGCGCACAGGATCCGCGGGATGCTCAGTGTCGCCGCACATGAGGGTTATACCCACCTCGTCCTCGGCGCGTGGGGCTGCGGCGCCTTCGGAAACGACGCAAAACTGATCGCGCAGCTGTTCAAAGAGGAGATCGGCCGGATCGGCAGCGGTGCCTTCAAGCATATCGGCTTTTCCGTACTTTGCAAAGATGCGGAGCAGTACAATTACCATACATTCTCACGCTGTTTTGAAGAAGCTGACGATCCGCTGCGCGATCGCATCAGAGGCTGTCTGATCGGCGGCGCTGTCGGCGACGCGCTGGGCTACGCGATCGAGTTTCTGGACGAAGCCTCGATCTTCGACCGCTACGGCAACTGCGGGATCACCTCATATCAAAAGGATCGCAAAAGCGGTAAGGCGCTGATTTCGGACGACACCCAGATGACGCTGTTTACCGCCTGCGGTATCCTCAATGCCGTGACCGAGAACAGGCTGACCGGGAACAAAACCGATATCTGCGCCGAGATCGCCGCCTCCTACTGTGACTGGTACCGTACCCAGAGCACCCCGTTCGACCTCAGAGGGAAGTACCGGCATTATACATGGCTCTGGGATGTGCCGGAGCTGTTCGTACCGCGCGCGCCGGGCAATACCTGCCTGTCCGCGATACACGGTAAGCTGACAAAGGGAGATCCCTATAACAGCGACAAGGCGCCTAACAACAGCAAGGGATGCGGCGGTGTGATGCGTGTCGCACCGGCAGGACTCTACAGCGGGTATCGTGACGGTCTCGAAGCGGCGCAATCCGCTGAGAAAGCCGCTGCGCTGACCCACGGTCATCCGCTCGGATATCTGCCCGCAGCTCTGATGGCATACATCATCCATGAGGCGGTTTTCTGTCGAGGTGACAGGACGTTGCGACAGATCACAGAGGACGCTCTCTGCGCCATAGAGCAGAATTACAGCGACGCCGGCGATCTTGTCGCGATCATCAGAAAGGCTCTTGTGCTCTCTGAAAACGACGAAACCGATCTCACCAATATCCATCAGCTCGGTGAAGGATGGGTCGGTGATGAGGCGCTTGCCATCGCGCTGTACTGCTGTCTGAGATACCCGGACGACTTCGACGATTGTATCATCGCCGCCGTCAATCACAAGGGCGACAGCGATTCCACCGGCGCGATCGCCGGCAATATCCTCGGCGCATGGCTCGGGTTCTGCGCCATCGACCAAAAATGGATCCGCAACCTGGAGCTGACGGATGTCATCACCGAGTTGGCAGATGACCTGAGAGCGCTCGGAACTGACGCTGACGCGGTCGTCGGAACGGCGGAATGGCAGAAGAAATACTTCCTCAGCCCCCGCGAGGGATAAGACAGCGGGTATCATTTCAAGCGATCCCCGAAACTATAATACAAATCAACAGGCGCTCTTTCTCCTATACCGAGATCGAGCGCCCGTTTTTATGCAAGCGTTTGATCATTGCAAAAAACGTAAATGTTGCATTGTTTTATTGCTACTTAGTGTCAAAAACGTACAAAGCGCCAAAGCAAAAACCGCCTCGGTTGCATTAATACCGAAGCGGTCAAAAAAGCTGTAAATTTGCCGGCCTACCGCGCCTTCGCCGAACGTTTTCGTCCGGCCCATAGTTTTGCGATCCAGCTTGACAGAATGATCAAGACTACTCCGATCAGATAGATGACCGGCCAGGGGAAGACGATTTCGAGCAGATAACAGAAGATCGAATCCACAAAGCCGAGGATGCACCAGTGGATGAAGTAGATCGGCGTAATGTTGCGGCTCATATCGATGAACACGCGAAGCTTTGAGGCAGGAACGCGTTTGAGCAGGAAATAGAACGCCGAGAGCAGGCTTAGGTCGATGGACAGCAGTCCGGCGGCTTCCAACAAACTCAGCGAGTAATAATTGCGATCCCGGCAGAGGAAATACATGCCGAAGATGAAAGTCAATGTGATATACACGACCATGACGCAGCAGGAGATGATCAGCAGCCGCTTGTAAAGGCGATCCGGATCCTCTGTTCTGCGGAGGATCGACCCGAACAGCATACCTGCCGCCACGAACACATACCAGTTGAAAAACACAAAAGCGCAGGCGTCCGAGTTTGTAAAGACAAAGTGGCCGATCAACCAGTTTCCCGCATAATTTCCCGTGTCGATCTCCGGAATGACCGAACCGATCACCGAAAGGGCTCCGGCGATCGCCAGCATGTGGAACTCCCGGAGCTTCAGCTTTTTCAGAACTCCGGTAAAGATCAGCGCAAGTCCGGCAAATTGCAGGATATCCATTCCGAACAACGCCTGCAGAATGTCAGACCTGAACTCGCCGGTGAAGATAGCTTCAGTAAGGTTATACATCCCGTAACGCAAGAAGTTCAACACATATCCAAGCAGATAAAGCTTCACGCCTCGAAGCATCAGATCCTTCGGCGTGCTTTTTCGAGAAAAAACGATACCAAAGCCCATTGCGAACATGAACGCATGCGCAACGCCGAGATAATTGCCAAAGATATCCTGACCGAGGAAGTAGAAAAAATCATTTTCGTATCCCGGTATGTGGAGACCGAGCCGAAGCACCGGATGGCATAGGATCATACTGATGATCGCCAACGCCTTCAACAGATCCAATTCATATCTTCGTGAGGTTTTCTGCGCTTCCGGTTTCAAGAGATCACTGGTCATTTTAAGTCCTCCGGTATCGTTTACTCTGCTTTTCCGCCAAAGTAAAATCAGACCGGTTCTCCGCTTCCCCATAGGTTTCTGCCTCATCAACTCGGTCATGGGGCTTCTGCAAAAATTGCCATGACAGATATTTATTTGACTTATTATAGCCCCCGTTCGACGATTTTTCAAGGGAAAAGAGGGTTTTTATGCAAAAGAAAGATCTGCATGCTGATTCCGACAACGTATTGGGCAGGGCTTCGTTATTTTATATTGTCATTATACACCGGCAAATTCCAAGCGGATTATCCACGTGTATTTTGGATGACAAAAAAATCACTATACCATAAAGGGCACATAACCGCTGTGTTTTCGGTTATGCGCCCTTTATTATCTTGACTGCTTTTCACGGTTCTTCCATATTTTTTTCCGTTATTTCCGTCTGCGGATCCTTCTTCTTTCTGAAGATGATCAGCTTCGAGAAAACATAGTTGAGGATGACAACGATCACGCTGACCACGATCTTCGCCAAAAATCCGTCGATCCCGAAGAGATCCTGATCCATACCGATCGCCCACAGCAGCGGCACACCGAACCACTCCATCACGCCGGTGATCAGTCTCGCCAGGATAAAGAGCCACAGCTCCTTCATCAGCAGACCCAGCTGCCACGACTTTGACTCAAATACCCATATCTTGTTGGTGATGAAAGCGAATATCACGCCCGCGATCCACGCGACTAAGTTCGCGATGAAGATGTAAAAGATCTTCATCGAGATATTCCTGCCGAACAGGGTAAAGAGGATCATCTCACTTTCGGCGGCGCTGCCGAAGATCTTGATCAGCACCGTGTACACCACCCAGTTGACCAGCGTCGTCAGCACGCCGAAGATGATATACATGATGATCTCTTTATATTTGACAAATAATCCTTTGATTTTTTCCATTCTTATAGATCCTTATCTTCCAGATTCGTTTCCTTCGCGATATAGATCGGACGACCCTTTGACTCGATGTAGATCCGTCCGATATACTCGCCCAGCACACCGACGGACATCTCGATGATACCGCCCATGAACAGCACCGCGCAAAGCGTAGTCACATAGCCGGGCACATCGATGCCGATGATCAGCGTCTGGATCAAGGTGATGATGATCCAGATGAACGCGAGCGCCGAGATCACAAATCCCAGTACCGCGATAAAGCGCAGCGGCGTCACCGAGAAGCTGGTGATACCGTCCAGCGCGTATTTGAACAGGCTCCAAAAGCTCCATTTGGTCGTACCGACGGTACGCTCGACATTCTGATACTCGATCCACTTTGTTTCATATCCGACCCAGCAGAACAGACCTTTCGAAAAACGCTGTTTCTCACACAAGCTGACGATGCTGTCCACCATCTGGCGCGACATGATGCGATAATCTACCGCTCCGTCGGGCATCTTGACGTCAGAGATCTTGTTCTGGAAGCCGAAGAACATCTTTGAGATCAGCTGACGGATCGGGTTCTCACCCTTCTGCTTCGCGCGGTACAGCGCACAGCAGTCATAGCCTTCCTCTACGCCCTGTATCATCTGCGGGAACATCGCCGGCGGATGCTGCAGGTCGGCGTCCATCACGATGACATAGTCGCCGGTAGAGTTCTCAAGCCCCGCGTACATCGCGGATTCCTTTCCGAAATTGCGCGAAAAGGAAATGTACTTTGCGTTGCTGTATTTCGCGGCAAGCTCTCTGAGTACCCTCAAGGTACCGTCCCTGGAACCGTCGTTGACAAAGATATAGCGGAAGTCATAGTCGGGGAGTGTCGCGATCACCTTATTCGTTTCCTCGATAAAGAGAGGCAGGACCTCCTCCTCGTTATAGCAGGGAACGATGATATCGATCAGCTTCATATCTTCACCTCGTCATTCATAAAAGCATATACATATGTATTATACCAACAGATGATCGCCGTGTAAATGAAAAACAAAAATTTTTTCAATTTTTCTGCATAAAGTGTTTACCTACGCGGTAAATAATGCTATATTAAATATGTATGTATATGAAAAAGGATACTTTTGTATCCGCCAAATCTCTTACAGTTAGGAGAATATTATGACCGTAAAAGCGAAAAAACGTTCCGCCTCGACGCCGAGCGGACAGCCTACTCTGGCAAAAGCGGGCTTCATGGACCGCTACGGAGTATGGATCTACCTTTTTCTGGCATTTTTCATCCCGTTCCTCTTGATGTTCATCGCGTTCAGGATCGCCGGCGTATCGCCCTTCGGCAAAAACCAGATCCTTGTCACCGACCTATGGCACCAGTACTATCCGTTCATGGTCGACTACCAGGACAAGCTCCAGCACGGCGGCTCCCTGTTGTGGACATGGAAGAGCGGCGGCGGTACCAATTATATCGCGCTGATATCCTATTATCTCGCGAGCCCGCTGAACTTCTTCTCGGTGCTGGTACCCGCGGACAAGCTCCGTGAGTTCCTCTATATCATCACCTGTATCAAGATCGGACTCGCCGGTTTCTTCTACGCGCTGTTTTTGAAGATGACCTTCAAGCGTAAGGATGTTTCCATCACCGCGTTCGGTATCCTGTACGCGCTGTGCGCCTTCATCATGGGCTACTACTGGAACATCATCTGGCTCGACACCATCGCGCTGCTGCCGCTGGTCATCGCCGGCACCTTCGCTCTGCTGCGTCACGGCAGGTTCAAGCTCTACATCATCGCGCTCGCGCTGTCCGTACTTGCCAACTACTACATCGGACTGTTCACCTGCGCGTTCGTCCTGCTCGTATCGATCGGCTACTGCATCGTCGAGTTCAAGGGCTGGAAAAATCTTCTCATCCAGTTCCTGAAGACGGCGGGATGCTCCGTCGTTTCACTGATGATGTCCGCCATGCTGACCCTGCCGGCGTATTTCGCGCTGGGCTACACCCACTCCTCCGACAACACCTTCCCCGCGCAGTTCGCGATCAACATCGGCTCAAAAGCCGACCTCGGCGGCGTGCTGGAGGGTATCGGCAAGACTATTGCGAACTCCGTCGCGTTCACCCAACCGACCGCCAAAGAAGGCTTGCCGAACATCTATTGCGGCGTGATCACGATCTTTTTGGCGCTGCTGTTCTTCTTCTGCTCCAAGATCAAGAAGCGCGAGCGCATCTTCTGCGGCGGACTGCTGCTGTTCTTCATGCTCAGCTTCATCATCCGTCAGCTTGACTTCGTGTGGCACGGCTTCCATTTCCCCAACATGCTGCCGCACCGTTTCTCCTTCCTGTATTCGTTCGTACTGATCTACATGGCGTTCCGTGTATTCATGCACATCGACGATATCAAGCTGGTGTCCGTGATCGGCGCGATCCTCGCGTTCGCGGTCTATCTGGGCATCGCCACCACCTATTTTGACGGCGAGACCGTCAAGCTCTCACCGATCTTTGAAAACCAAAAACCGGATCCCGTTTTGATATCGGGTCTGCTCGGACTGATCCTCGCGGCATGGATCCTGCTGTACTCTCTGCGCCGTACGATCCCGCGGCTCGCGCTGGTGATCGGCACCTCAGCGCTCGGCGTCGCGGCAGCCGTCCTCGTGCTGACCTCCGGATCGCTCCTCAATTCCGTCGTCAGCCAGCCTGCCGAAAACGGCTTCTATATCTTTATCGCGGTCATCATCCTGCTTTTGACAGCCGCCTCCGCGCTGCTGCTCCATTCCAAAGAGATGAATGCGAACCACGAGATGACCAAGGTCGTCTTATCCGTTCTGCTTCTGATCCTCGCGCTGGTGGAGGGCATGTTCTCCGCCGCGTCGGGCGTCAAGACCGTCGGCGTGACGGATTCTTCCTCCTATCCCCTCGGCACACAGGATACGCTCAATTGCGTCGCGCAGGTCGAGCAGCTCGAAAAGGACACGATCGATCTGCCTCGCACCGAGGTCAATAAATACCACACTCTCAACGACAATGCGCTGATCGGCGCCGACGGTATCTCCATGTTCAACTCGATGACCAACAAGAGCATCACCGCCTACATGGAGAAGTTCGGCATCTGCGGATGGGTCGCTTCCAACCGCTATACCTACCAGGAAAGCTCTCCCTTCACCAATCTGATGCTGAACCTCAAGTATATCATCGCCCCCTACGGCGCGTATCTCGACACCACCCACAACGAGCTGGCGTACCAGTCGGGCAACGTCAAGCTGATGCGCAACAAATACTATCTGCCGCAGGGCTTCATGGTAAACAGCGAGCTGTCAAAATACAACGTTGATACCGCTCTCTCAAACCCGATGGACAACCAGAACCAGATGTTCCGTCAAGCGACCGGTCTCGAGGGCAACATCTACGAATATCTGCAGCCCGTATCCATGAGCTCAGGCTCCGACGCCGCCTCGATCGAGAGCAAAAACTTCGGTTCCGTCACCTACAGCTCCTCCTCGGGCAACGAGGGCTATGACATCAACTACAAAGCCTCCAAAGACGGCGTCGCTGTCGCGTATCTCTCCGGCAGCACCGAGAACGTTTCTCTGCGTGTGAACAACAGCGAGAAGATCGGATATTATATCAAACGCCCGTTCATCATGATGATCGGCGACGTCAAAGCCGGCGACACCATCACCATGCACTGCTCGATGAACAACAGCCCCAGCGGTACGCTCACCGCCTACTGCGCGATGTTCAACGACGCCCTCTTCCAAAAGGGCTATGAAAAGCTCTCACAGTCCACCCTCTCCGCCACCAAGGTCGAAGACGCCTGTATCGAGGGCACGATCGACGTGAAGGAGGACGGCCTGTTCTACACCTCTATCTCCTACAGCAAGGGCTGGAAGGCGACTGTCGACGGCGTCGAGACCGAGATCACCCCGGTCGGCGGTGCGATGCTGGCATTCCCCCTATCAAAGGGCAGCCACACCGTCAAGCTGACCTACACCCCCGAGGGCTTCATCCCCGGCGTGATCCTGACGCTGATCGCGATCGTGATCTTTGTCATGATGATCCTGATCATCCCGAAACGCCGCAAGGTCTTTGCGAAAGCCTATGCCAAGCTCGACGCGAGAGCCGAAGCGAAAGAGAAGGCAAAAGCAGAGAAAACGCCTGCAAAAAACGAAGAATAATCCAAAGGGCAACAAACATAAAGAGGCGACGCTGAAAAGCGCCGCCTTACCTTTTTATATGCTGTTTTACAATGCCATGGAAAGGATCGTCTGACAGTCTTTCCCGACCTGTTCGGTCAGCTCCTCTGTCGAGCGAAACCGTTTTTCCGGCCGGATGAATCGCCTAAGCTCACACACCGCGCGTTTTCCGTAGAGATCGCCTCCTTGAAAATCCAACAGAAAGGTCTCGCACAGCGGCTCGGCGTTTGCGCCGACCGTCGGATGCACGCCGATGTTGGTCGCGCCGCGAAAAGCCTTGCCGTCGACCGTGATCACCGAGGCGTAGACCCCGAACCGGGGTATCACGATCCCTTTTGTGAGCGGGATATTCACCGTCGGAAAGCCCATCGCCGTTCCGATATGATTGCCCGAGCCGATATCTCCGCCTACTGCGAAGCGAT
Organism: uncultured Ruminococcus sp.; assembly: GCA_902790985.1. Lineage (GTDB taxonomy): Bacteria > Bacillota > Clostridia > Oscillospirales > Acutalibacteraceae > Ruminococcoides. The sequence continues at coordinate 9,547 of CADAUE010000043.1, read as the reverse complement.
AGCCGAGCATCTTGTTCGCGCGCACGATCTCTCCGTCGGCGATCAGCGCGCGAATCGCCGAGGACGAGATCTGTTCCCCGTCGACCGATACGGATTCTTTGACCGTGACGCCTATCCCGACCTCGCGGCACAGCTCCCGCAGGTCATTGATATCGCCCTCGCCGTTTTTGCCGAAGCGGTAGTTGAAGCCGCAGTACACCCGTTTCGCGTTCAACCTGTCGCGCAGGATCCCGCGCACAAATTCCCGCGGACTATGATCCTTGATCCGGGCGAGATCCGCGAAGATCGCCTCGTCCGCGCCGAGCCTTGCGATCAGCTCCGCTTTCCGTCGGTTATCGCTGAGCAGCGGCGGCGCTGTTTTCCCGAGCGCCTTCGCGGGACTTTCATCAAAGGTCAGCACCGCGCACGGCAAATCTTCGCTCTCGGCGGCACAGCCGCCGATCACCGCTTGGTGGCCGAGATGCACGCCGTCAAAAAACCCCAGCGCGACATACGCGCCGTTTTCATGCGGCTGATATTGTTGTAAACCGTCAAATACTTTCATTGTTCTTACCGATAATCCAAACGCCGCTCGTCGGAGCGGCGTTCTTGCTTTATCAAACAGTCGTCGCAAAGCCCTTTTGGGATGTGCGAATCAACCGGTTTCCGAAAATGCCTGCAAGGAAAAGCTTATTCCGTCTTTTCCTTATCCGATTCTTCCGAATCAAAGTTTTCTCTGAGCTGGCTCTTGAGATTGTTGAAGAAGTCCTCGGGATCGATATCGTCGGTAAAGGAGATCGGCTTCTCCTCTTCCTCTTCTTCGATATTCACGCGTCTTGCCGTATTGCCGGACGAAGAGAAGATATCCTCGAACTCACGCTCGGGTTCATTCTTTTCTTCGGGCTCAGCCTGCGTTTCCTGTTGCGGAGTTTCCTCCTGAGGGATGTCCTGTTCCTTTACCGGAGTAAAGATCTTTGTACCCCCGGCGATATCTCTGTCCTCTTCCTCTTCCTCATCCTCTTCCTCATCCTCGCTCTCATCCGCGCCGTCCTCGACCGTTTCTTCCGGTGCGGATTCTTTCTCGATCGGAACGGGTCTTTCAGCAGGAGCAAGATCCTCGGGCGATACAGCTCCGAAGTAGATGTGGTACCATACGAGGAACACATAGATGGTCCAGATCTTGCGGGAGTGATCCTCTTTGCCCTCAAAATGCTCGTCAAGGTACTCCAGCAGCAGATCGGTGTTGAAGAATTTCTCAGCCGTCGGCGAGGTGAACATATCCTTGACGACGTGATAGTAATGCTCATCTCTGAGCCATACGCGAGTCGGCACGGGGAAACCGAGCTTCGGCTTCTCGGCGACCTCTTCGGGCAGGTGGCGCAGAGCCGCCTTGCGCATCGCGTACTTGGTGTTGAATTTATTCACCCTCAGCGGAGTGGGGATGGTAGAAGCAACGCCGAACACCTCTTTGTCGAGGAACGGCACGCGCAGCTCCAGAGAGTTCGCCATGCTCATCCTGTCGGCTTTGAGCAGGATATCGCCGACCATCCACATGTTGATGTCCAGATACTGCATCTTCGTCTCGTCGTCATAGCGGCGCGCACGGGTATACATCCTTCTGGTCATACGCGCAGGATCGGTCGCGATCTCGGGGTTTTTGAGGATCGCCTGCTTCTGTTTTTCATCATACATATAGGCGTTGCCGATGTAACGCTTCTCCAAAGGATGGGTCGCGCGGATCAGATAATCTCTGCCCTTGATATCGGGCAGCTTCTTGCAGACCCAGCTGATCGCGCGGCGCAAAAAGTACGGCACGATCGTCTGATAGATCTTGAAAACGCGCGGATCGTTGTAGCAGGTGTAGCCGCCGAACAGCTCGTCAGCGCCCTCGCCCGACAGCACGACCTTGACATGCTCGCTCGCGAGCTTCGTGACAAAGTACAGCGCCACACATGAGGGATCCGCCAGCGGCTGATCCATATGGTACTGTACCTTCGGAACCGCCGCCCAAAATTCTTCGCTGGAGATCAGCTTCGCGTGATGCTCCACGTTGATCTTCTCCGACAGGGACTTTGCCCAGTCGATCTCATTATATTTTTCGCCGAAGTCAAAGCCGACGGTAAAGGTTTTCTGACCCTCAAAGTACGAGGCGACATAGGACGAATCCACGCCGGAGCTGAGGAAACAACCGACCTCCACGTCCGCGATCTTATGCGCGTTCACGCTGTCCTCAAAGACCTTTTCGATCTTGCTGACCGCCTCTTCCTCGGTCATCTCGTTATCGGGCTTGAATTTCGGCTCAAAGTAACGCTGGGTCTCGATGACGCCGTCCTTGAACCACATATAGTGACCCGGCAGCAGGCAGTAAACGTCCTTGAAGAAGGTCATCGGCTGGGGGACATACTGGAACGAAAGGTACGCGTCCAGCGCCTTGTCGTTGAATCGCTTGGTAAAGTCGGGGTGTTCGAGGATGCTCTTGATCTCGGAAGCATAGCACAACTCATCGCCGATCAAGGTGTAATGCAGGGGTTTGATGCCGAAGAAATCACGCGCCAAAAAGACCGCCTTGGTCTCTTTGTTGTAGATCGCGAAGGCGAACATACCGCGGAGCTTCTCGAACATGTCCTCGCCCCACTCCTCAAAAGCGTGTAACAGCACCTCGCTGTCGGAGGTGGTACGGAAGTGGTGGCCGAGCTCCTCGAGCTCCTTCTTCAGGTCCTTATAGTTATAGATCTCGCCGTTAAAGGTGAGCACCAGATTACCGCTCTCGTTGGTGATCGGCTGGTCGCCGGTCTCGAGGTCGATGATCGAAAGTCTGCGGAAACCCATCGAGATATAGTCATCCATATAGTAGCCGTCCGAGTCCGGACCGCGGTGGGTGATGACCTCCGTCATTTTCCGCAGGGTATCTTCTCTGGTTTCAAATTCACCGGTAAAACCGCAAATACCGCACATATCGCAAAACTCCTTTCAAAGGCTTGCATCATAATGTCATACCGAAACTTTTTCGAGTGAGCTGCCCAAAGGCAGCTGTTGGATCCACAGCGATTTTAATCAAAAACCGCATAGGTATACATTATTAATTGTATCATACCATATTTTGCTTCAAACTGCAAGTAAATAATGTCAATATGCTTTTTGTGAAGATAAAAAAATTATTAGCGGTTTTGCATAATTTTCTCTGCAACACAAAAAAGAGCTGTCCCATGAACAGCTCCGAGATTTCGGTATATAATACTAATCCTTAATAAAAACCTTTATCATCTATTGCGCTATATTTCGTATAGCTTTGTTGGGCTCCTTGACAGGCGCCATTGTTGGGCTCCTTGACAGGCGCCAGCCTGTCTGCGTCTCCCGTCGCGCTATCCGAAATATATCACTAATATCTGATTAAATCTTTTTATCAAGGATTAATATAACTTGATTGCGGTCGGGTCAAGCTTTTGAGACGATATCCTTAACGACCTCGCCGCCGATGATCAGCCCCGCGACTGACGGCACGAACGCGATCGACCCGGGGATCGAACGCCTTCCCTGCGCATCCTCTTCGATCTCACCGACCGGCGTGATGGCTTCTTCCTTCGAGTAGACGACTTTCAGCTTTTTCACGCCGCGTTTTTTCAGCTCGCGACGCATGACCTTCGCCAGCGGACAGACCGAGGTCTTGTAGATATCCGCGACCTCAAAGGCGGTCGGGTCGAGCTTGTTCCCCGCGCCCATCGACGAGATGATCGGCGTACCCTTTTCCTGCGCGCGCATGACCAGCTCGATCTTTCCCGTCACGGTGTCGATCGCGTCGACGACATAGTCGTACTGAGAGAAATCGAATCTATCCGCCGTCTCGGGCATATAGAGCACCGGATAAGTTTTTACCTCACAGTTGGGGTTGATATCCAACACGCGCTCTTTGGCGACCTCCACCTTCAGCTGTCCGATCGTACTGTGTGTCGCGATGATCTGACGGTTGATGTTACTGAGGCTGACACGGTCGTTGTCGATGAGGTCGATCGCTCCGACCCCCGAGCGCGCCAACGCCTCCACGGTATAGCCGCCGACCCCACCGACGCCGAATACCGCGACCCGCGCTTTTTTCAGTTTTTCTATCGCCTCATCGCCCAGCAAAAGCGCTGTTCTCGAAAATTCATTCACCATCGTTATCCCCTTTTCACATCGCCGCGGTCGGTCACCGCCCGATATCCCGCGCTCTCGATCCGCATCTCGAGACACCGCCTGCACTGGGCGGATTCCTCTCCGGTACAGATCTTGTTGTCATAGATCGCGTATTTCTCCCGCACATCGGTCGGCGAGAGATTCGGCATCACAACGTTGCCGCCGGCTTTCAGCCCCAGCTCACGCCCCATCGGGTCGATCGTCCCCAACGCCGTCGTCGACGGCAAAAGCGCGTACGGGAACATCAGCCGCAGGATCGAGAGCATCCTCAGGCTCAGCTCCAGCGAGCCGCCTTGTTGATCCTTGAACGGCGTATCCTTATGGGTGATATAGGGGCCGATCCCGATCATATCGGGCTGTAATCGCTGCAAAAACCGCAGATCGGCGATCAGATTCTCCGTCGTCTGGTAGGGCGATCCGACCATAAAGCCCGATCCCACCTGGAACCCGATCTCCTTAAGGTCATACAGACAGCGTTTGCGATTCTCGAGGCTCATATCCCCGGGGTGCAGCTTCGCGTAATGCTCCGCGTCGGCGGTCTCGTGCCGCAGCAGATAACGGTCAGCCCCCGCTTCATGATACTTTTCGTAGCTCTCACGCGGTTTTTCGCCGAGCGACAGCGTTACCGCGCAGTCGGGATAACGCTTCTTGATCTGTCTCACGATCTCACAGATCATCTCATCGGTAAAGTACGGATCCTCACCGCCCTGCAAAACAAAGGTGCGGTAGCCAAGCTCATACCCCTCCTCGCAGCAGGACAGGATCTGTTCCTCGCTCAGCCGATACCGCTCAGCGTTCCTGTTACCGGCGCGCAGCCCGCAGTACAGGCAGTTGTTTTTGCAGTAGGAGCTGATCTCGATCAACCCGCGCAGATATACCCGATCACCGTAATGCGCGCGGCGCACCTCGTCAGCGGCTTTCATCAACGCCGCATCATGCTCGTCGGATTCGATCAGCGCCTTGAGCTGACTGTCGCTGAGATCACGATCTTCTCTTAACTTTTCCACCAGTATATCTTTCATAACGCACCCGTTTTCTCATAGTCACATTTCATTTTACACCGAAATCCGATAATGTCAACACAACCTACCGTTTGGGTCAGTAATATTTTTGCGGATCTCCCCTCCGCTTTCGTCGATTGTATCAGATTCGTCATGGTAAATTTATGCAAAATTACAGAAATTTCATATTTTTTTTAAAATTTTACGAAATTGTGAACCAAAGATACTTGTAATCTTTGATATTAATATGTTATAATGTCCTTACCAATATATTAGGAGGATTTCTCATGAAAAAAATTATTAGCATTTTGCTTGCTGTAATGCTGGTAGTATCTGTCGCGACAGTTTCGATAGGCGCTGTAGATTATAACCCCTCAGACTCCTATACTGTTTCCAACGATACCCCTACCTGTGAAGAAGCGATCAAAGCCTGTAACGGCGGCGTATTAGGCGCTGTACAGCATATCTACTTCCAGCTTCCCGCGCCTGTTGAGGGTGACGAGCAGAACACCACCTGGACCAACCAGTTCAACTCTACCGACCTCGGTCTCGACTACTGCCAGGTCTGCGTATACTGGTGGGGCGGTATCGCCGGTTCTGCCGACAAAGGCTGGCCGAGCGGCAAAGGCTGTACTTGGGTCGGTTACAAGACCAAGCTGGTCGACGCTGAGAACCGCATCTATGAAGCAACTGTTCCCGCTGACGGCGGCACTCCCGTAATGATCTGGAACAACGGCGTCAACGGCGGTATGGATCCTGACGGCCCCATGTTCAACTATGCTCGTCAGCTGGCTGACGCTAACATCGAAGGCGCTCTTGAGGGCGACTACGATACCCTGCCCGAAGGCTCTCCCGTAGAGGACAACATGGATCAGTGTATCGCGATCATCAACTACGATCCCGAGCTGGCACAGGAGAACCCGCTGACCCATTTCTGGAACTACGGCTCCGACTGGTATGTATACTACGGCAACGGCTGCTACGGTAACTATCCGACCACCAGCCCCAACTACCACGGCAGACTGGCTTCCTGCGTCAACCCCGAACATCATCATCCCAAGCCCGGCGACGTCAACGACGACAAGTCCGTTGACATCAACGACGTTCTCTGCATCCAGAGATACTTAGCAAATCTTCCCCAGCCGGATGGCATGACCTTCGATAAGGATACTGCAGATGTCGATGAGGACACCTATGTTTCCATCATGGACGCTACCCGTATCCAGAGATATTTGGCTCAGCTCTGCAACATCGACGGCAGCAAACCTTATAAGGAAGCAGAATAATCTCATTATATTGTAAAGCTGTTCCTGCGGCGCTCTCTTTGAGGGCGCCGCTTTTTTATAAGGTGTTTTATTGCTACTTAGTATTATTGCGATTCTACTTGCCCGAGGCTGATTTGTGTTATATAATAGATATGTAACTATTTCATCATACAACCGTCACATTCATTGATTATGATAGAATCGATGAACCGGATATCGGAGGGATAACATGAGCAAATTACTGATCGTAGACGATGAGTTCCGCATCCGCGAGCTGATCAAGAAGTACGCGCTGTACGAAGGTCACGAGGTCGACGAAGCCGAGGACGGACAGCAGGCGGTCTTAAAATGCCGCAACAACACCTATGACCTGATCATCATGGACATCATGATGCCTGTTCTCGACGGCTTCGGCGCGGTCGAACAGATCCGCAAATTCAGCAACACTCCCATCATCATGCTCTCGGCGCGCGGCGAAGAGTACGACCGCCTGTCGGGATTCGAATCCGGCGTCGACGACTATGTCGTCAAGCCTTTTTCACCGAAAGAGCTGATGATGCGCGCTGCGGCAGTCCTGCGCCGTACCGGCAGCGACAAGAAGGACGACAGCAAATCGAAGTTTACTTACGAGGGGCTTTCGATCGACTTTGCGGCACGCGTCGTCACCGTCGACGGCGAGCGTGTCCAGCTCACTCCGCGCGAGTATGAGCTGCTGTTCTACATGGTCAACAACAAAGGCATCGCCCTAACCCGCGAGCAGCTGATCTCCAAGGTATGGGGCTACGATTTCTTCGGCGACGACCGCACCCTCGATACCCACATCAAGCTGCTGCGCAAGAGTTTGGGTGACTACGCAAAGCTCATCGTCACCCTCAGAGGAGTTGGATACCGCTTTGAAACCTAAGAAAAAACGCCCCCTGCGGGTATACCTCGAGATCGGTTTTCTGATTTTTTCCGTACTGCTCCTGGCGGTGCTGTGGTTTTTCCAAACGGTCTTTCTCGAATCCTTCTACAAGGCCGTCAAGACCCAGCAGGTCAAGTCCTGTTCCTATTCCCTCTCGGACTATATCGAATCCTCCGAGTTTTATGATCTGATCTCCGACATCGAAGAGCAAAATAATATGACCGTCAGCGTATACAACACAGATGACAGTGTCTTTACCGGCGTTTACACTACCCAGACCCACCCGGGCTTCAACGCTGACATCGCCACGGAGACTATCTACAAGCTCTATGAGCAGGCGTCCGCCAACAACGGCGAGCACTCCACCATCACGCGTGTCATCCACGGTGTGCGCTCCGACAAACCGATGATGAACAACTCCGGCGCCGAAGAGCAGAAAGCGTATACTGAGGGCGAGAGCTTCGATCAGCAGGCTCCCACTTCATCTGTTGCCCCGAACGACGATCCCATGCAGTACCGCCGCCACGAACCGGCGTTTGAGCGCGAGACCTCCGAGGTGCTTGCCTACGCCAAGATCATCAGCACCTCTTCCGGCGAGCGCATGATCATCGTCGAGTCTGAGATCACCCCCGTTTCCAGCGTGGTCGAGACCCTGCGCATCCAGCTGTTGATCGTCACGGCAGTCATCCTGATCCTCAGTATCGTGATCGCGATCTTCCTCGGCAAAGCCATCGCGAAGCCGATCTCCGATACCAACGAACAGGCAAAGGCTCTCGCGGAGCAAAACTACGACATCACCTTTGAGGGAGGCCGCTACCGCGAGATCACCGAGCTGAACGCCACCCTGACCTACGCTGCGGGTGAGCTGAAGAAGGTCGATTCCCTCCAAAAGGAGCTGATCGCCAACATCTCCCACGACCTGCGCACACCGCTGACCATGATCACCGGCTACAGCGAGGTCATGCGCGACCTGCCCGGCGAGATGACCCCCGAGAACATCCAGATCATCATCGACGAAGCAAACCGTCTGAACTCCCTCGTCACCGACCTTCTCGATATCTCCCGTCTGCAAAGCGGCACCGCCGACGTCAAGAAAGCGCCCTTCTCCCTCACCAAGTGCATCGAGAGCATCTTCTCCCGCTACACGAAGCTGATCGAAAACGACGGCTTGAACATCGTGTTCGAACACGACGGCGAGGTGTTCATCATGGGCGACGAACTGCGTATGACGCAGGTGCTCTATAACCTTATCAACAACGCGATCAACTACATCGGCGACGACAAGACCGTCATCGTCCGTCAGACGGTGACCGGCGAAAAGGTTCGCGTCGACGTGATCGACCACGGCGACGGCATCCCCGAAGAACAGCTGAAATACATCTGGGATCGCTACTACCGCGTCGATAAGGAACACCGCCGCGCCGTCATCGGCACGGGACTGGGACTTTCCATCGTCAAAAACATCCTGATCGCCCACAACGCCCAGTTCGCCGTCACCTCCACCCTCGGCGAAGGCTCCGATTTCTACTTTATCCTCCCCATCATCCCCACCGACGATGAAGAGTAAGTGATCCTGTATTATATATTTATTTTCGTCGAAATCCTTTCATTTACATCCTAAAACATACAAAAAACCGCAGCGGTACATACCGTTGCGGTTATCTTTTTGATCGGATGCGGACAGAGTTATCTGACGATATTTCTCCAGTCAAGGTCGCCTCTCTCAAGACCGTGGATCAGCACCTCTGCGGTCGCGATGTTGGTCGCGACGGGGATATTATGCATATCGCACAGACGCAGCAGGTTCATATCGTTCGGCTCATGCGGCTTCGGGGTCAAGGGATCGCGGAAGAAGATCAGCATATCGATCTCGTTGCACGCGATACGCGCAGCGATCTGTTGATCGCCGCCCTGTGAGCCGCCGAGGAACGTCTGGATCTCCAGACCGGTTGCCTCCGCGACCATCTTGCCGGTCGTACCGGTGGCGCACATCTTATTTCTGCTGAGGATCCCGCAGTAAGCAATACAGAATTGTACCATCAGCTCTTTCTTTTCATCGTGTGCAATTATCGCTATGTTCATACACGCACCTCCACTAATCTTATACTAATCCTTGATAAAAAGATTTCATCAGATATTAGTGATATATTTCGGATAGCGCGACGGGAGACGCAGACAGGCTGGCGCCTGTCAAGGAGCCCAACAAAGCTATACGAAATATAGCGCAA
>CADAUE010000042.1 GCA_902790985.1 uncultured Ruminococcus sp. | reverse complement strand
TTCGCCGCCGCCTTCACCGCCGCCTTCGCCGCCGGACGCCGCGCCGCCGCCTTCACCGCCGCCTTCGCCGCCGGATGCCGTGCCGCCGCCTTCACCACCGCTTTCGCCGCCGGATTCAGCGCCGCCGGATTCAGCACCGCCGGATTCGGCGCCGGAGCTTGTACCGGTACCCGCGCCGTTCGAACTGCTGTAATCACCCTCGCCCGAGTAAGTCTCGTAATTGTCGTAGGCGGCCGAAGGATCATACCTGCCATCTGAGACGCCGGTCAAACCGCCCGCGGTATGGTAGCCGCTGCAGTAGGCAGGCATATCGTTCGCGGTGTAATAGCCGGTCGCCGTATCGCCGCAGTAAGACGCTGCCAACAGTCCCGAGCCTTTGCAGTAGGTAGCTGGAATGATGGTATCGGGCATGGTGAACTCTTTGTAGGTCTTGTCCTTGAGATAATTTGCCATGACCTTCTGCCAGACGATCGTTGACAGACCGTAGAAGTTGACGGAATCGGGCTGGTCATAACCCATCCAGCACGCGAGCGTGCAGTAAGGGGACGCGCCGACGAACCACAGGTCGCGGTCATAGTCCGTCGTACCGGTCTTGCCCGCGATATCCCAGCCGCTGATCTGAGCGTAATGGGACGCTGTGTGGGTGGAGGTCGTGACGTTGTATTTGAGCAGCCGATTCATCTTGTAGGCTGTTTCGGGTGTATACGCCTCGATGGGGTTGTTGTTGCGGTTGTCAAGGATGATAGTGTCGTTCTGGTCGGTAACGTAGTAGTAGGTATACGGCTCATAATACAGTCCGCCGTTGCCGATGTATTCCATCGCGGCTGCCATCTCACGAACCGTAACGCCGCCTTCCATACCGCCCAGCGACAGAGCACCGACGTTGTTCTTGTCCGCTTCGTTGAGGTTCTTGAAGCCGAGGTTGTTGGTAGCGTGATCAAAGGCTTTTCCTGTGCCGATAAGCTCCATCGTCTGGACGGCGCAGGCGTTCGATGACCACGAGAGAGCCTCGGGAACCGTCATGTACTGGTTATAGCCTTCATAGGAGTTCGGAGGACCCGCCTGCCAGTTGCCCCAGTAATCGAGCTTGTACTTTTCGATCGGCTGGTCTTTGGTGAGGGAGGAGTAGTTGTAGGTACCCTCGTCGAGCGCCATCGGATAGGGGATGATCGCCTTGATCGAGGAGCCGGGCTGAAGCACAGAGTGCGAAGCGCGGTCCCAGTCGAGGTTGCCTTCCTTTTCCTTAGAGGAGCCGACCGTCGCGATCACGCGTCCGTCGTAGCCGACCATCGTCATCGCCGTCTGCAGATCGTAGTCATATTCCGCGTTGGACTTGAGCGCTTCTTCTTCGATCATCTCCTGCGCCTTGGTGTCCATCGCGCAGTAGATCTTCAAGCCTTCGGTATAGAGCTTTAGGGAAGCGGCGTCCTCGCTGATGTCATAGTACTTGGCGAGGTCGCGGCAGAGATCCCAGTACATCTGGTCGATGTACCAGTTCTGAACGGCGACGGTATTGTCATCGTCTTCTTCCTCGCTGTTGTCATCGCCCCGGCCGACAAAGGTCATGTCGGCGGATTCTTTCATCGCGGCGTCGTACTCTTCCTTCGTGATCATGTTCTGTTCATACATCTGGTCGAGAACGGTCTCGCGGCGTTCCTTGTTGTTTTCGGGATACAGCAGAGGGTTCCAGCGCGAAGGGTTCTGAGTGATACCGGCGATCGCGGCGCACTCCGCGATGGAACATTCACCGATCGGCTTGTCAAAGTACAGCTGCGACGCGGATTCAACGCCCTGGCAGTTGTTACCGAAGTTGACGACGTTAAGGTACGCTTCGATGATGTCGTCCTTGCTGTACTCGCGTTCGATGTTCAGCGCGCGGAATATCTCTCTGAGCTTACGGGTGAGGGAGACCTCGCTGTCGTCGGTGATGTTCTTGATGAGCTGTTGGGTCAGAGTAGATCCGCCGTAGTTGTCCTTGCCGGTCACCAGCGACAGGATCGCTGAGCCGGTACGGTACCAGTCCACGCCGTTGTGCTCATAAAAGCGCTTGTCCTCGATAGCGACGATCGCTTGAGGCATCGCTTTGGGCATCTGTGAGAGATCGACCCAGATACGGTTCTCGGTACCGTACAGCGTCTGGTATTCTTCAAATTCACCCGAGTCGGCGTTCTCAACGTAGATGAACGAGCTTAGGTTCAGCGAACGGGCGTTCAGGTCGATACCGGTGGGTTCGTTGGCGATCTTCAGCACATAGATGCCTAGGGAGATGCCGACGATGATGCCTGCCACCACCAGCACCAGCAGCACCGTCAAAAGGATCCTTCCGAGTACGGAAAAGAACCCCTTCGCGCCGCTTGGCTTTTTCGGGTTGACGTCGATTTTGTCAGTATATTTACTGATATCGGTTTTTCTCATGTTGAGCCTCCTGATCATCCTGTGAGATGAACTGAGAATTTGTGCGAAGCCATGAAACGCTGTTTTCTCCGCTTCATGCGCTTCGTCAGTTTTGTTGTATGATCCTTGGATGAATACAATATATATTGCAATTATACCACTTTTTACAGAAAAAATAAATATCTTTTTATAAAATAACAGAGATTTTTGCCCTGTAACCATCCTCAAAAATATGAATAATAGATAAAAGAGAGGGAAGAATAAGGTAGAGGTGACTGTTATGAAGAAGTTGATCGTGATCGCGGGCGTGGTTTTGATCACCTATCTGATTTTGATGACAACGCTGTCACAGCCTACATCAGCGCCCTCAGCGGACAAAGCGGCGACAGAGCAGAGCGTTTCGGAATCAGAGTACCGTATCGGCGCTTTGGACGGAAAAGTAGCGGTTTTTCGTCACGGGGATCTGTACCTCAAGACCGACACCGCGATCGCTTCGCTGCCGAAAGCAGACCGAAGCCGAATCGAAGAGGGGATCGATATTGATTCTTTGAAAGAATTAAAGCGGCGGCTGGAGGATTATTGCTCATAACGCGGTCGATGGATCGGCAAATCAAGTAAAAATATTTATAGTAAATAATCTTTTCTTTTCAGCGGGAAGTGATATAATAGAGATATAACCTTATCATTTAGGAGGTATGGTGATATGATATCGCTGTTGGTTTCACTTGCTGTACTGATCGTAGGCTATTTCGTCTATGGCAGGATCGCGGAAAAGATCTTTGCGCCGGATGACAGGCAAACGCCCGCGATCGCGATCAATGACGGCGTTGACTGTGTGCCGATGAAGCCGTGGAAATCCTTCTTGATACAGCTGTTGAATATCGCGGGTACAGGTCCGATCTTCGGCGCGCTGATGGGCGCGGTGTTTGGTCCCGTCGTGTTTTTATGGATCGTGTTCGGTTCGATCTTAGGCGGCGCGGTGCATGACTATATGTCCGGCATGATCAGCTCGCGTCACAAGGGTGCGTCCATCGCCGAGCTTTCCGGTACATATCTCGGCAAGGCGGCAAAGTGGATCATGCGCGTCTTTTCGGTCGTGTTGTTGATCCTGTGCGGTACGGTATTCGTCACCAGTCCCGCCGGCTTGCTGGATACCTTGACGCCCGACTGGATGAACGGCACCTTCTGGGCTGTTTTGATCCTCATCTACTATCTGCTCGCGACGCTTCTGCCGATCGACAAGCTTATCGGAAAGCTCTATCCTGTTTTCGGCGTTTTGCTGATCGTGATGGCGGGCGCGGTCATCGGCGGTATCCTGTTCTCGGGCGGCGAGTATCAAATCCCCGAGCTCTCTCTGCATAACATGTATCCCGATGATACGCCTATCTGGCCGTATATGTTCATCACCGTCGCGTGCGGCGCGGTATCGGGCTTCCACGCGACCCAGTCGCCGATGATCGCCAAGTGCATCCGCTCCGAGAAAGAGGGCAGGAAGGTCTTTTACGGCGCGATGATCAGCGAGGCCGTGATCGCTCTGGTATGGGCGGCGGCAGGCGTCGCCTTTTACGGCGCTACCGATATGCTCAGCGCGGCGCTGCAGGACGGTGCGTCCAATGTCGTTTATGAGATCTCGACCGGCATCCTCGGCGTTTTCGGCGGTATCTTGGCTATCGCGGGCGTCATCGTCTGTCCCATCACCTCCGGTGACACTGCCTTTCGAAGCGCGCGTCTGATCCTTGCCGAAACCTTCCATCTCGATCAGAAGAAGATCAAAAACCGTCTTTTGCTCACCATCCCTCTGCTGGCGATCGGAGGGCTTTTGACATGGTTCGCGATCGCTAATGACGATGGATTCCAGATCATTTGGCGCTATTTCTCATGGAGCAATCAAACCCTCGCGATGATCGCGCTGTGGGTGTCGACCGCTTATCTTGTCAAAGAGGGAAAGTACCGTTTCGGCTCGTTGATCACGGCGTTTCCGGCGACTTTCATGACAGCCGTCAGCGTCACTTATATCCTGACGGCCGGCGAGGGATTCCGTTTGTCGACAACGATCGCCTATCCTGTCGGCGCGGCAGCGGCGGCAGCGCTTTTCGTGGTCTATCTGGTCAAGCTGTTCAAGTACGACCGCAAACGCACAAGTTTGCGTTGACGCTGTAATACTAAGTAGCAATAAAACACTTTAATATCTATTGCGGAGAATTCCGCATAACTGCGTTGTCGGTCTTGACAGGCGCCAGCCTGCCTGCGCCCTCCGCCTTGTTATGCGAAATTCTCCGCTAATATCTTTTTAAAGCTTTTTATTGCTACTTAGTATAAAAACAAAGGAAATCCTGTTGACTTTCACGGGATAGCTTGGTATTATTTTAGCATAAGAAAATTACGAAAAAGGTGAGCTGTATGAGAAAAAGATCGATCAGTCTGATACTTGCGCTGTGCATGCTGCTGACATGCGTGATCTCGACCTGCGCGACCGTTTTCGCGGCGGATGTCGATACATCCGACACAGGCGCGGATTACGGTCTCGGAAAGACCTGTAAGGACGGCAATATTCTGCACTGCTTCAACTGGACGCTTGAACAGATCAAAGCGGAGCTGCCCGCCATCGCAGAGGCAGGTTTTACGAGCATACAGACCTCGCCTTTACAGGCGCATGACGGACGCAACCAGTGGTACTGGCTGTACCAGCCGACCGGCTTTACCATCGGCAACGAGCTGGGCTCCTATGACGCGCTGAAAAGCCTGTGCAGTGAAGCGGACAAGTACGGGATCAAGATCATCGTCGACGTTGTCGCCAACCACGTAGCGGGCAGCAACAGCGGCACTTTGGCAAACAGCGTCGAGAGCGTCTTCAAAAACAATAAAACTACATATTTTCACAATATGGGCGCATGTAATAACTACGACAACCGCTATGATGTGATCAACAAGAACATCGGTATGCCGGATCTGAACAGCGAGAATACGGCGGTTCAGGATATGGTGATCGCGATGGTGGAAAAGTACAAAGAAGCGGGCGTCGACGGTATCCGCTGGGACGCCGCGAAGCATATCGGGCTTCCCTCGGAAAACAGCTCGTTCTGGTCGAGAATGGCTCAGATCGACATTTTCCAGTATGGTGAGATCCTCGGAAAACCCGCCGGATCGGATCCTACAGCCGATAACAGCGAGCTGATCAATGAGTACGCGCAGTACATCAGCGTGACCGATTCCGGCTACAGCGGAGATTTTCTGACAGCCGTCAAAAACGGCAGTATTTTCCGGACCCAAGGCGGTTGGACCAGGCAGGGAGTAGCGGCGGACAAAGTCGTTTACTGGGGCGAGAGCCACGATACCTACTCCAACACCGACGGCAATACCAAAAACGTCGACCAGAACAAGATCGACAGGGCATACGCGATCCTCGGCGCAAGAGCCGATTCTCAAGCGTTGTACTTCTCGCGTCCCTCCGAAAAGGAACACACCAAGATCTATTACGGGGTAAAGGGAAGCACGCACTTTACCTCAAAAGAAGTCGCGGCGGTCAATCGCTTCCATAACGCGATGATCGGAACGAACGAGAAGTTCAGTTCGAACGGGGGATGCTATGTCGTGCTGCGTGACAGAGGCGCGGTGATCGTGTCGATGAAAAGCTCCGACGTTGATATTTCCGTGAACAATTCCGACAAAATGGTGCCTGTGGGGACTTATACCGACGAGGTCTCCGGCAGCACCTTTACCGTTACCGATACCAAGATCACCGGTCATATCGGCAGCTCCGGCATCGCGGTTATCTACGGCTCCGCACCGGCTGTCAAGGTGCTGGTCGGCGATACCAACCTCAACGAAGCGATCGAGATCGACGACGCGACCTTGATCCAGCGTCACGAAGCGAAGATGATCACGCTTTCCGCTGAAGAACAGCTTGCGGCTGACGCCGATCAGGACGATAAGATCACCGTTTTGGACGCGACCGCGATCCAGTGGTATCTTGCTCAGCTCGATTACCAAGGCTCGCATGTAGGAGAGACCCGCAGCGGCTGAAGGGTTCCCGATGGGGAAAGGATATTGTGACTGTCAAATCATAATCAAAAAGAAGTACCGCAGAGGATGAAGCTGACGTTAGCCCTCTGCGGTATTTTTTAAGGTTCACATGGAATATATGCGTTTAATTCTCAATGGAAATTATACAAAACTATAATTGTATTATATTATTTATATATATAATTTGCCGACACATGCGGAAAATCCCGTCAGTCGGCGTGACGGAGGAACGTGACAGTGATAAAGAGAATAACAGCCGTTCTGTTGACCGGGCTGACCGTCCTGTCGTGCGCGGGCTTTTTGAGCGGATGCAGCGCGAAAAGTGTCACGATGGTCGACGTAAGCGGCGACACGATCGCGTTGTTTCGATCAGCGGATGCTTCTGAGGTTGAGACAGAAGCTGTCGCCAAAGCTTATGCCGACACTGCTCTGCATGAGGCGCGGGAGATCATCGCCGCAATAAAGGATATCTCTTTAGCAGATGGGTTGAAAGAGCTTGCGGACTGCAGGATCGAAACGTTTTATGATGCACAGGTTTCCGAAAACCTCGCGAACGCCGTCCGAAAGAGCGAGGTCGCCGAGCTGCCGTGCGGCGCCGCGATGACGGACAATCAAGGGCATTTGATCGCCTGCTACAGCACCGATGAACAAGATGAAAACGGCGGCTATCTCAATCTCGCGATCGAGCGCCAGGCGCCGTACTCGACCCTCAAACCGCTGTGCGTTTACGCGCCCGCGATGGACAGCGGAATGATCGATTGGTCGAGCGTTTACGAGGACAAGCCCTATAAACAGATCCCGGATCAAAGCGGCGAGATGAAGGATTGGCCGCAAAACTCCGACTCGAAGTATTCTTCCGAACCCGTGACGGTCGCAAAGGCGGTTTTAAGATCGCTCAACACCGTCCCGGTGCAGGTGCTTCACGATTACGGCGTTTCCAAAGCGATCGGGCTGATGGAAGAGAGCTTTGGGATGCCGTTGGAATATGAGTACAGCAAGGCTTCGTCATCGGGAGAAGACGAGGTCATCGGCAACATCGCGCTGGGCTATACCTATGCCGGACTGTCGCCGGTAGAGCTGGCAGGATATTACAGCGTTTTCGCCGCGAAAGGCGTCTATCTCGCTCCGACCTGCGTCAAGCGTATCGTCGACAAAAAGGGCGAAACGCTCTATGAGTATCGGGCGGAGCCGAAGCAGGTTTACAGCGAGGAAACGGCTTTTATCATGAACAATCTGCTCCGGCGCGTCGCGAACGTCGGCGGTACAGGAGAAGAAGCGTATCTCGAAAACGCGTATGTCGCGGGTAAAACCGGCACGGGAGAATCCGACGACGGGCACTGGTTCGTCGGAACGGTCCCGCAGTACAGCTGCGCTGTATGGCACGGCGGTCATACCGCGCGCAACGCTTCTCCCGCGGTCTTTCATGATATTATGCAGGAAATGTCGCTCGACCCCAACGCGGATTACCCTTGGTGTAACGGGGTAGAGGAGCGGGCGTACTGCGAAGCGAGCGGCAAGCTCCCTTCAAGCGGCTGTACAAAGGTCGATATCGGATATTACCCGACCGGTTCGAAGATCGAGATCTGTCGGGAACATCAATAAATCACGGAGGCTGGACAATGAGGAAGAAAACGTTATTGAAGATCTTCAGCCGATGTCTTGTTCTGCTGCTGATCGTGACGCTGATCGTCTGTACGATCCCGATCACCTTCGCCGCGGAACGAAAGGTCACGCGGCTCGAGGTCGGCGACGTCACCGTACAACGTAATACGAGCGGATATTATACGCACGGTGAAGTCGACGGTGAGATTGTGAGCTATTATTACTATGGTTACTACAATTGGGATATCGGCTATACGAAGTACTACAGCGACGGCAGCTCAGAGTATTGCGACCATATCGAGATGGATGATATTTGGATCCATACGAACCAGAGCGCCCAGAATCCATGGGATGTCGGCGAGTATACCGCTACTGCGGAGTACTATGATTATTCTCTGGACGAGTCTGTCTCGACGACCTTTAAGGTCACGATCATAGACGAATCGGCGGTCGATCGTATCGAGATGGAAGATATCTCCGTTATTGAAGAGACCAACGGCAATATCGAGACGGATTCTCACGGAAATGAGTTCTATTATTATGTGCGGTTAGGCGCCCCCTCCTATACTGTCTATCTGAAAAACGGCGAGGTTCTTTATTCGGATAACGACGGCGACGTCTATTATGACGGTTCGTACAGATATCCCGAGTTCAATTTAGACGGACAGTACAATGATCACTGGAAGGTCGGCGAAAACAAAGTCAAGGTAAGTTTGTTCGGTTACGAGACAGAGGCGACCGTCAGAGTGGTGGAGAACCCTGTCGATCGGATAGAAGCCGAAGATGTTACCCTTGTCGAAAACACCGACGGATATCTCTCCGGCGGCTGGGTCTATGATCCGGAGGCTCAAGAGGATGAATACGTTGAATACTATCGGTATAATAATATTTATCCTACGCTGAAGATCTATCTCAAGGACGGTTCGGTTTCAGAACAGCAGATCTCACCTTATCGCGACGAGATAGAGATCAACGGCATCAAGGTGAGTGCCGATGTGATCGACGACCAGAGCGCTGAGCATCCGTGGAGCGGCGGCAATACGTACCCGGCGTCTGTCAGCGTTTTAGGGAAAGAAGTCGCTTTCAGTGTCTCAGTGGTCAAAACGCCGGTCAAAAGCATCGAAGTCAAGTATACTGAAAAGGGTTTTCCGCATCAGCACGGCAGCTGGAGACATAATTCTGACAACGGTGCCGACTGGTTCGAATACGACACCCGCTTCGGTTTCTCCGGTGCGGTGACGATGCTGGACGGCACTGAGATCGCTTTTAGCGAATACAGTGGTATCGAATACAACGGCAGATACTATCAGATCGAGATCAACGATAACCAGTCCTACGAAAATCGGTGGGAGGCAGGCGAGCATGAAGTAGAGATCGAGGTGCTCAACTTCAAAACGACTGCCACCTATGAGGTCTTGCCCTCGCCTGTTCAGTCGGCTGATCTGACGATCAGTGATATTTATGAGGGACTGGATTCGGATACATCCTACGGTTACGAGCGTTACTCGCATTATCATGAGAATGTCAGCGGTACGATCACCTTCACGGACGGCTCGACGGTGACGCTCGATCATGATTACGGATTCAGCAGCAATGCCGGTCATTTCTACTTTAGGGCACATGATGACCAATCTGAGAACAATCCGTGGAAAGTCGGTACGCATGATGTGACCTTGACATTTGCGGGTTATTCTGCACCTGTGCAGGTCAACGTGCTTCCCAACCCGCTCAAGAGCGTTTCGGTGGAGGATGTGACGATGGCCGCAGGGCTCGACGCAGATCAAAGCTCGGCGTGGGTCAACGGCGAAACGATCTATTACGATTATTATGACCCCAAGAAGCTTTAACTGTTCTATCTCGACCGATCAGAGCTATCGTAACGTCTGGGGCGTCGGTAACCATCAAGCTACGCTGAATGTCATGGGCAAGAGCTGCGATTTCAACGTGGAGCTCACGGAGAATCCCATCAAGAGCATCTCGGTCGACAAGGTCCTGCCGATCGCGCTCAAAAACGGCTATTCGACCCGAGATCTGCATTTTTCGCTGAACATCCAAAATAAGGACGGCACATCGGAGCAGAAAGCTGTTTTTGGTAAAGATGAGTGGCGCGAGAACGAGTATATCAATGACAGCAGAGTCCACGTCGAGTTGCAGGACGCCGAGAACTGGCACCTCGGCAAGGGTAATCCCTTCAAGGTCACTTACGCCGGCTTTTCCGTTACCGCCTACGCCGAGATCGTCTCTTCTAAGGACTGGGAATATACTGAGACCGACGACGGCGTCATCATCACCAAATGCAATACCGGAACCAATACGGTGCCGGATACGATCGACGGAAAGCCCGTCGTAGGCGTGTCGGCGACAGCATTCCCCAAGACGATCCGCTCGCTGTATCTCGGCGATAACGTGCGCTATATCACCGGCGTTCTCAACTATCCCGAACTCAACTACCTCATGATCGGCAAAGCGTTTGAGCAGTTCGATAACGAGACGGTGAGATATCTGCCTGCTCTCGAACGTATCTATCTCTACGAAGATAACGAGAATCTTTTCTGTGAATCCAACGTCGTCTATACGAAGGACAAGTCAAAGGTACTCGCGGCGGCTCCCGCCTGTCCCACTCTGATCGAGATCAACGAAGCGGCGGAGGATATCGACGCGCTCAGCGACGAGATCTATGAAAATCTGCGCTACTATGTCGGCGAAAAGTCCGATTATTTCACGACGGTCGACGGCGTCACCTATACCAAGGACATGAAAGAGGTCGTCAGCTGCGATCGCGAAAAATCCGGTGAGTACATTATGCCGGACACCGTTGAAACGATCCGCCCGCAGGCGTTCGCCGGCAGCGGTCTGACAAAGGTCAAGGTTTCCGACAAGGTCACCGATATCGCCTACAAGGCGTTCACTAATTGCGGTTCACTGACGAGCGTGACGCTGCCGAAGAATCTGAAATCCATTTCGCATCAAGCGTTCTATAGTGACAGCAAACTCAGCGATATCCGGCTGCCTTCAACGCTGGAATCGATCGGTGAGATAGCGTTTTCCTACTGCTCCCTTACCTCTGTCGATCTCGACGACTCGTTGAAGAGTATCGAATACGGCGCGTTTATACGCAATCCGCTTACCGCTGTGACGGTACCCGATTCTGTTGAGTATCTCGGTCCAAGTGCTTTCAGCTCGACCGATATTACCAAAGCGGTGATCGGTGACTCTGTCAAAGAACTCAGTTACAGCACATTCTACGGCTGTGAGAAGCTGACGTCCGTTACGCTCGGCAGCGGGGTGCAAAGCATCGGCTCAAACTGTTTTACCGACTGTGAAGCGCTGACGGATCTGACGATCAAGGGCAGTGGGGTATCGGTTGGGACGAATGCGTTCAACAGCTGTCCGCTGACCGACTTTACCGACTGGGATAAGCTCGGCGGCGAGATCGGTATCGGCGCTTTCCGTTACAGCGGGTTACGGCAGGTATCGCTGCCGCCTACCGTGACGTCGGTAGCGTATGTATCTTTCTCGGGATGTAAGGATCTCGCCTCTGTCAGCCTGCCCGACACCCTGCTGAAAGTGGATTCAAAGGCGTTTGACGGAACAAAGTGGTACAGCGATCAAAAGGACGGCGCTGTCTATCTGAACAAGGTCTTCTATGACGTCAAGGGTCAGCTTCCCGAGAACACCTCGCTGACCGTCAAGGACGGTACCGTATCTCTGGCAGATCACGCGCTGATGGGCCATCAGAATCTGACACAGATCACTCTGCCCAAGACCCTCAAGCGTATCGGTAACAGCGAATTCAACCGCACCGGTGTGAAGACGCTCGATCTTCCCGCTTCGGTGCAGGAGATCGGCGACCGCGCATTTGCCGGCGCCGAGAAGCTCAGGAGCATCCATGTGGATGAGAACAATCCTTACTTCACCGATGTAGACGGCGTACTGTACACCAAGGATATGACGGAGCTGATCTACTGTCCGTATCGCGCCGAGGGCAGCTTCAAACTCCCCGTGAGCGTCACAAAGATCGACTCGTTCGCGTTTGCGGATTCCAACGTCAGTGAATTGACGATCCTGCGCGACGATATTCAGATCGAGCCTTTTGCTTTCGGCTTTGAGATCGTCTATGACGACAGTCCTTTCCGGCAGTACGGCGAGTATTATCGGGTCGCGCATACTCCGATGACGGTCGTTTGTCACAGCGATTCTCCCGCTGCTTTGTACGCCGAAAGTAAGCTCCTGGATGTTACAGACACCGAGGAGAGAGCCTTTGAGATGGGTGACGCCGACGGTGACGGAGAGACCGATCTTGTCGACGTGACACGGATCCAGGCGAGCCTTGAGCATTTGACGTCTCAAGAAGTCGCCGACAGGGTCGCCGCGGATATCGACCGCAACAAGCTGATCGAGATCATCGACGCGACCTATCTGCAGCGTTGGCTCAACGACATGGGGATTCCGTATGAGATGATCATCAAAAACTGAATCACAGCCTAAGTCTGTTTTACGGCGGCGGAGCGATGGCTTCGCCGCCGTTTGACGATTTTTCAGACAAAATCTCTTGCGTAACCGCTCCGGCTGTTATACAATAAGGGTGAGAAATATGACAAAAAGGCGGACGTCCGTATGAAATATATCAGTCAGATCAAAGAGAATAGCAAAATTGCCGGTTCCTCAGCCATGATCCTGCTGACAGCCCTTCTGCTGACGGGCGGCTTTATCGACTTTTGGTGCTGTGTGATCGGGGTGCTGACCGCGGCGATCCTGTTGTATGTGATCATCAAAAACCGCGGCTTGCGTCTGCGGTTCAATCTGAGCTTTCTCGCTGTTTCCGTGACAGCGCTGTTTTATCTGCTGACGGCGCTGTACGGCGTGGATGGGGGAGAGTCGCTGATCGGTTTTGCACGTTTTTTGCCGGTACCGCTGTTCTTGATCCTGCTCATGCAGGATGACTGCTATGCGAAGGCGCTGAAAAAACTGCTGCCGTATATCGCGGCGGCGCTGGGTTTGATCTCACTGCCTTTGATGCTGATCCCTTCGCTCGGGTTCAGCGTAGACGGCAGACTGGGCGGATTTTTCCAGTATCCGAACACCTTTGCCGCTTTTATGATGACGGGCTTGCTGCTCTTGCTCGCAAACCGCGACAAGACCGTTCCCGATATCGTCTGTGCCGTATTGCTCTTCGTTTTGATCCTCTTGACCCAAAGCCGCGCGGTATTCGTTTTGACGGTGATTTTCGCGTTTGTACTGCTGCTGATGACCGTATCCAAAAAAGGCAGGATCGTCATGATCGTTGCGGCGGCTGTTCTGATCGGGGCTTTGATTATATTCTATCCTTTCTTCAACTGCACAGAGCCTTTCAGTCGTTTTGTGTCGTTATCCGTTTTTGAGAGCACCTTTGCCGGACGTTTGCTGTATTGGTACGATGCGATGCCGCTGATCATCAGCCATCCTTTCGGCATGGGATATCTCGGCTATTACTTTACGGAGCAATCGATCCAGACGGGCGTTTACGCGGTGCGATTCATCCATAACGATCTGCTCCAGCTTTTCTTGGACGTCGGTTGGGCGCCGACGCTGCTGTTACTCGCGGCGGTCTTTCGCAAGTTGTTTTCCCGGGAAATATCCGTCGGAGAAAAGCTGGTCGTGATCGCTCTGCTTCTGCATGTCTGCTTTGACTTTGATCTACAGTATACAGCGATGTGGTTCGTCCTGCTGATCCTGCTCGATGATCGCCGCGGCAAGACGGCTTCTCTGCGATTGACCGCTCCCGCTGTCGCTGCGTCGATAACGGGGCTGATCGCCGTCTACTTTGCTTTCTCGCTGGGATTGGGCTATTTCGGAGCGCATACCGCTTCTGTATCGCTCTATCCGCTGAACACAGAAGAATCTATCGCGGTGCTGACGCAAACGACCGATTCGGAGAAGCTGAATCGTTTGGCGGATGAGATCCTCGGACGAAACGATCATGTTCAGACTGCCTACAGCGCCAAGGCGCGCTGCGCGCTCGGCAAGGGCGACGTCACCGGATTGATGAAGTATAAAAAGCGCGTTTTTGAGATCGCGCCGTTTGATTATGACGAGTATGAGGATTACGCGACCGCGCTGATCTACTGCGCCGGACTGTACCGTCAGTCGGGCGATACCGAAAGCGCGAAGGCTTGCGACGACGAGCTGATCCGTACCCGAAAGCTGCTGGAAGCGCAGACAGATCGTTTGAGCTATCTCGGCAGGATCATCCGCGATCAGCCGAGAACCTCTTTTCCCGATGAGATCAACAGCTACATCGCGTCGATCGAAGGATAACGGCGGATTATTACAGCACCCTACGCTTAGGCGTAACGTTTTTGCAAATGAATAATTTGATGAGGAGTCGATTATGAAACGATCTATCAAAATGATCTCTGTCTTGATGGCTGTTTTGATGCTGTTTTCCGTGACGACGGTGTTGACCGCGAGCGCCAATACCGTTACTAAGGACGGCAAGAGCTATACACTTTATTCCCGCACGCCGACAAAGGGCGATCTCAACGTGCTGATAGTTCGCCTCGGCTTTGCGGATTACCCCGTCGACGGCGAGGATCATCCCGCGGACAGTGAAGAAACGCTGCTGTCCTATTTTGACGGATCATCACAGAGTGTGAACGGCTTTTATGAGACGTCGTCCTACGGACAGCTCCATCTGCATTGTGATAAGATCTTTTCCTATAATGCAGAACGCAATCGCGATGACTATGACTATGATGCCGAGTGTACCATCGACGATTTGATATATGAGACGCTCGACCACCTTCATTCGAAGATCGAGTTGGATGATTATGACAGCGACGGCGACGGATATCTCGATATCGTTTGTTTCGATTTTGCGGGACCGAAAACCGGATGGGGCACGACATGGTGGCCGCATGTCCGCTATCAAAGCAACGTGGAGATCGGCGGTAAAAAGATCAATTCCTATTCGTTCCTCCAGGGCAGCGTCGATATCTTTCAGCACGAGCTCGGTCATATTTTCGGCGCGAAGGATTATTATTCGTACAATGAGGGTAATCCCGATGTGATTATGACTTACGACAAGATGTCCAATAATTTGGGCGATCACAACGGCTTTACCAAGTGGAGCTACGGCTGGCTGACCGATGAGAATATCGTGTACGCCGACAAAGCGTCGGGGGATATGACCATATCGCTCTCGCCGATTGAGACCTCCGACGGCGGCAAAAAGATCGCGGTCATAGCGCCCGAGATCGACCGTGCAAACGGCTTTTTCGGAGAATACTTTCTGGTCGAGTATGATTCGGGTGAAGGCGCCAGTGCTTCTACGTTCGAAAAGTATGATCGCTTTCGTCCCGGGTTCCGTATCTTTCATGTCAACGCAAAAGGCGAGTTCAACGATGATGAGATGTGTGCCGTTTATCTCAAAACAAATAACGAAATTCGCGATAACTTGATCCATAACGTTAAGTATGAGCTGGATGATCCTGCTATGTGGACGGCGAAAGACTTCTTTTATCGCGAGGGTGATTCGCTGACGCCCGCCACATCCCCGAACAGCGGCCTCTCAGACGACGAAACATATAACGGACGTTATACGGGTATCAGTTTTACCGATTTTGTCACCGGTGATACCCCCTCGTTCAAGGTCAGCTTCAGCGATGAGCCCGCTCCCGAACCCTCGGTAACTTTTGAGCCCGAGATCGAAGATCTGAGATCCGATATGAAGATCACCCTCAAGGCTGACAGCGTCGTCACCCTGCGGGAATTCTACACAAGGGAAGAGATAGCGCAGTATGCGCCGTATCTGCTGACTGAGGACGGTACAAAGCTGACGATGTCGATCAAGA
The DNA here is from genome assembly GCA_902790985.1 of uncultured Ruminococcus sp. GTDB lineage: Bacteria > Bacillota > Clostridia > Oscillospirales > Acutalibacteraceae > Ruminococcoides. The sequence goes on along the minus strand of CADAUE010000042.1, from coordinate 6,950 downwards.
AGACCGATGATGCGCGTGAGTTCAGCCTGTGCTATGAGAACACCTCGCCCTCGGTACAGCCCGAAACGGACTACACGCTGGTGATCCCACGGGGACTGTTCTTGGGAAGCTATCGACAGCCGGTACAGGAATATCGCACGAAGGTGACGACGTCTGATTTTCTGCCGCTGACCGAGATCTCCGGGGTCGTGGGTTACGACATGGGATATGCGAGGTCGAATTTGTTCGCGATGAGAGAGAATACCTACGGTATCCTCCGCGCTCCGTTCGGCGATCCGAGCAAGCGTTTTCAACTGACCGAGTATAATCTCAGCGGGGAAGAGGTCTACAGCGTATCATTTGATGTGCCCGGTTATGAATTCGCGCAGAATTCTTTGTATCAATGTCAAGTCGTAAGGCTTTTTGACGGCAATCTCGCGCTGATCCTCAACACCGTAAAAACGAATTACTTTGTGAAGATCGATCGCATGGGTCATCTCCTCAGCGAGCTGTATACCCTCGACGACGACATCTTCGCGCAGTACGGGATGGATCCGCGCGACGCTGAATTCAAAGCGCATCTGAACGGTATCTGCGCAATGCTGAGAAGGTACAGCGACAACGAAGCGGTGTTGACGCTCGATTTTCTGAGCGAGCCGAAGGTCAGTGAGCCTTTGATGGCGTACCATGATTATCTCCCGATCGATCAAGACACCTACGCCGCTGAGCGCTATCTCAACAGCAACAAGCATCTGACGCTCTATGATATACAGGATCGCGCGATCGCTGATATCAGCTTCTCCGGTTCATATATCGCCGCGTTTGAAGAGGATGGCAATATCACCTTGGTGACCGCCACGAGAGAGGGTATCTATCACGCGGATACATATACAAAGAGCGGCGAGCGGATCGCGCATAAGGATATCACAAAAAGCGCCGCAGCGATCGTGGAAAACGCTCCCTACACCCGCGGTTATGCCGTCCCGAACGGCTATTATCTCGAAGAAACGGAGATGGATACAAGGTACGTTGCAGTGTTTGACAAGGACTGGAATCATTTGGATACATATGAGTTTGAACCGATGGTGGATTACGCGTTGGTCGGCAACTGCGGCTTAACCAGAAGATCCCATGAAAATGAGCAGGGCAGGGTCCTCGATTATGTATCGCGATTCAATATCGGCGATTTTACCGTTGTGCCCGCGCCCCAAAAACTCGGCGACGCGAATCTTGACGGCACGGTGGATGTCACCGACGCGACAACGGTCCAGCGATATGACGCGAGGATGATCACTTTGGAAGAACCCGCTTTGACGGCGTCCGACGTTGACGGTGACGGCGGGATCACTGTCATCGACGCTACATGGATCCAACGCTATGATCTAGGCATGAAAGCACCCGAGGGGATCGGCAAACCGATTTGATACAGATATTTCTTAGGAGCTGTCGCATAAGCGGCAGCTCTTTCCATTGCCGCGGGATAAGCTTGAAATGAGATTTGCTGTTTAGTATGAGCGCAAAGAAGACAAATTTCCGCAAAGCATTGTGAAAAGTGCTGATTAGTTATTGACAATTAATAGCTAACGTTGTAATATATAATAAATAGGTATAAGGTTTGTGAATTAATTAACATAATTAGCGATCAAAGGTGATAGGATTTGTCAAAATTCAAGTTGATATCGGCATTTGTGCTGGTTGTTTTAATCCTGTGTCTGTCAGCCTGTTCAAAAGGTCAAGAGACCGGAGCGACGCCGGACGCAACTCCTTCACAAAGCAGCGTGAAGCAGTCTTCTTCCGTCGTGGGGAGCGCAGCGTCTTCCGTTGCCGGAACAGCATCTGCTGACAGAGATGTGTCGGATGCCGAGCAGAGCAAAGATGATACGAATCGACAGATCACCGGCGGCGCTGATAACAGCGACGATGATCGGGCGGTTCAAAACGATGAAGCTGCCGCGTCTTCGCTTAACGGCTCCGATGAAAACGGATCGCGTACAAGCGGAAATTCCGCTGCGGGCAGCTCGAATGATCGCGGCGATCATAAGGATGAGGAGCCCAAAAGCTCTCAACCGTCTGCTGATGAGCCGCAGAGGTCACAGGACAGAGATAATGCCGAGGTGAATTTCAATGACCTTTAAGCTGAGAACGACCCTGTCGGTACTGTTCGGCATCGTTGTATTGATGCTTGCGGGCACGGTTGCGTTTGCCGCCGGGCTTCTGCTCGGCGACTTCGATCAAGACGGAAAGGTCACGGTGATGGACGCTACCTATGTCCAGAGAGATCTTGCGGGTCTTTCTGTCGGCAGCGAGTTCTCCCGATCCGCCGCCGATATCGACGGAAACGGCGAGATCGAGGTGGTAGACGCTACCTACATCCAACGCTATACAGCTCAGATGGGAACGCCGTATCCGATCGGCGAGCAGCCTACCGAAGCTTCGACACAACCTACCGCTCCCCCTACACCCCGACCGACTGACTCCGAGGGATGGGGACGCGATATTTACAAGCCCTAATGCGCACATAAGGTGAATCCTTTATGAAAGAATACAAGCGTGAAAATCTGAAAATCACAGAGTTTGATCAAGAGGATGTGATCACGACGTCCGGCGAGGTCAAACCGACGACAAAATTGCTGGAACGTGAGAATCGTTACGCAACGTTCAGTAGCTTTGAACAGTTGCCCGGCGAATGGTTTTGATCGATATGACGGGCGGTATTTTGCCGCCCTTGTTCTGCTATGGCGGTGTTTGTGACATGCGCAAACGCCGCTGTCTGTTTTTATTAAGGATTAGTATTAGGAGGAAATGATGAAATTGAGATATCTGCTGCAAAGGCTGATAATGATACTGACCGGCTTTTTATTCGCCGTCTATGCCGCCTATAATGTGTTCGTCATCGTGAGAGACAGCCGCCGCGGACTTTCGAATGAGGGAAAGCTGATCAGCGGGGCAGTCGCGTTGATGTTTGCTTTGCTCGCCGTATTTGTTTGGACAGGAAATACAAAAACAAAAAATATCCGTTGGTTGAAGGTTCGAAGAGTTTCGTTGATCATCGCTTTGGGGGTGATCATCCTGCTCAAGCTGCGCATGGTGGTCAAGGTGATCGATTATCTCGACTTTTCGCAGGCGCATACGATCCTGTACGGCGCAGCTTATTTGATGACGGTAGCGGCGCTGCTTCTCCTGTTTATCTACTTTGTTTTTATTCTCAAAAAGCTGCCGTTTCATCCGAGAGCCGCAGTTGCTCTCCCGACCGTCGCGATGATTCTGTTCCTGTTAAGCTTAGCGATAGAAACGATCCTTTTCTTCGTCTACGGTATCGGTATGGAAGCAAATGTCATCAGAACGATCGTGATCCGACCTGTGTTTTATCTGGGGTTTGTCGGTTTATGCGTATACTTTTTGATGCCGTCCGTGCCGGTGCAAACAAAGTCTGAGAAAGCGGTGCAAACAGAGTCTGAGAAAGAGGGTCAATAAAAGCTCAGAGGTTCATTTTATAGCGCTGAAGGTCGGTCTTTTAGCGCCGTGAAACCGGTGGGTTCAAAACAACTGATATCGTTTGTGAGGGATAACTATGAAATTGAATGAAGATTTTGTGATCCATAGGATCAGCGGCGAGACCATGCTGATCCCTACCGCCTCCGCTCCTTTTCACGGTATCGGGGAAGGGGATGAGACGGTCGGCGTGATTTTGGATTGTTTGAAGAAGGACACCACCGAGGCGGCTATCGTTGACGCGCTCGCAGCAAAATTTATCGGCGACCGTGACGAGATGGCACAGGACGTCCATGCGGTCATTGAAAAGCTCAGAGCGATCGGAGCGATCGATGACTAAAGCAAAGTTCGAGGATGTGATCCGCGAGAAGGGCGTGCTGGTCTACACCAACGTCGGCGACAGCATGTATCCTTTGATCAAAGAGGGCGACCTGCTTGTGATACGGGCGGTGACCGAACCGCTGAAAAAGTACGATATCCCTCTCTATCGTCGCGACAGCGGACAGTATGTGCTGCATCGCATCGTCAAGGTCAGAGAGAATGACTATCTATTGTGCGGAGATAATCGCCGCTTGATCGAGTCGGGTATCACTGACAGACACATCATCGGCGTGCTCAAAGAGATCGTGCGCAACGGCGAGACGATCCCCGTCGACGGCAAACGGTATTTTTTCTATCGGCATACCTTGCCTGTACGCAGAAAGCTGAAAAGGATCTTTTGATATGGCAGAATATCCCTCAACCGCTCAGACGCTGATCGAGCTGCTGTCCTGCGCGGTCAATGAAACTGAATGTAAGCTCAGTCCCGAAGAAGTCGATTTTGACGAGCTGTATACGCTCTCAAAGGCGCATGAGGTGCGCTCAGCGGTCGCCTTCGCGCTGGAAAGCGCGGGGATCGCGGACAGGCGCTTTACACAGGCAAAGCTGAAAGCGAAACGAAAGCTCGGCCTGTTTGATATCGAGCGCGAGAAGATCTGTGAAAAACTCAGCGACGCGGGTATTTGGTATTTACCGCTCAAGGGGATCGTGATGAAGGAGTTTTATCCCCGATACGGTATGCGGGAAATGTCCGACAACGATATCCTGTGCGACAGCACTAAGATGCCGCAGGTCAGAGAGATCATGGAATCTCTCGGCTACACCTGTGAAAGCTACGGCGAGTGGAATCACGATGTGTATCAAAAGCCCCCGACGCTGGATTTTGAGATGCACCACAGCCTGTTCAAAGAGAGCGACGCGCCTTTGCTGGGAAAATACTATGAAAATGTATTTGACAGGCTGACGCATAAAGGCGGCTGTGAGTACGCCTTTACCGACGAGGATTTTTATATTTATATGCTTGCGCATACCTATAAGCATTTTTCCAACAGCGGGACGGGTCTGCGTCCTTTGTTGGACATCTATGTGTATCTGACGACCCATCCCGAGCTCGATCTCGTCTATATCGCGCGTGAGGTTGAGATCCTGCGCTTGACAGAGTTTGAGCGGATCACTCGTGATCTGGCACGCAAGCTTTTCGACAAAGAAAAGCTCAGCGAGGAGGATCGGGAGCTGCTGCCGCTCTTTTTGGATTCTTCGCTTTACGGTACGGTCGAGCAACAAAAGTACAATCGGCTCACTCGTCTGCTCGACGGCAGAGATACCAAACGCTCAAAGACAAGGTACTTTTTTAATCGGGTATTTTTGAACGGCGATCAGCTCGAAAAGCATTATCCTTTTTTTGCGAAGAACAAGTGGCTGCTGCCAATACTGTATCTTTACCGTCCGTTCAAGGGGCTGTTTCGGCGACCGAAAGAGATCATGCGCGAAACGAAAGACATCGTAGGGTATCGCTCACCGAAGAGAAAGTTGTAATCCATCATATGAAATTAGTATCATCAAATGAAAAATCACACGCGGCAGGACGATCCGACCGCGTGTGATTTTTGTGTTTTGAAAAGGTATATCGTTGTAATCTATCGTTTTTAGCTTTTCTGCATCGACTTGCTGATCCTGTTATAGACAGGCTTGAGCGTCAAGCCCTGTACGACCGTCGTAAAGAACACGATCGCGTATGTGCCGCCGAGGAGGATATAGTAAACATCCTGCGACACCATGCTTTTTGTACTCATGGCAAGCGCGACGGACAGACCTCCTCGCAGACCGCCCCATGTAAACAGCTTGATAAAGTTCAGACGGTTGTAGCCGTCGGGGATCTTTCCCATGATCAGTGAAGAGATCGACAGGCTTCCCACTCGGGCGATGAAGTTCGCGGTGATCGCGATGAGCGACAAGATGATGACATATTCCATCTGCAAAACGCGGACGAAGGATAGACCCAGCATCACATAGAGGAAAGAGTTGAACAGCGAATCCATCGTTTCCCAGAAGTTGTCGAAGCTTTCGGCGTCCGCGGGTTCTTCTTTAGAAAAGCGCGAGCGGAGCGCGGCGAACAGGATACCGCAGACGACCGATGCGATTGCGCCCGAGAAGTGGCATTTCTCACAGATCGCGTACGAGAGCGAGACAGCCAGCAGGCTGATAAAGATGCGCAGCATTTTGTTCTTTGAGTAGCGGAACATTAGGAAGCAAAGTACCGTTACGCCCGCTCCCACGGCTACCGCGCCGATGACCTCTTTGAGCATGACGCCGATGAAGCTGCCCGATTCGGACGAGGTCACCATGCTCGAGAAAAAGACGAACAGCGCGACGCCCACGCCGTCGTTGAACAGCGACTCGCCCTGTATGAGGAAGGAGATGTTTTTCGGCAAGCCGAATTTGCTGAGGATACCCGTCGCGGCAATCGGATCGGTCGGGGCGACGATGCTGCCGAACATCAGACAGACAGGCAGCGAGAGCTTCACGCCCAGCAGGAGCGCTGCGCCGTAGAACAGCAGGCCGTAGAAGATCGATCCCAGCAGGGTGCAGACGAAAGCGAGCACCGTGATCTGCCGCGCCATTTTTTTGAAGTCCGAGAGCGCCATGCGGAACGAACCGGCGAAGAGCATAAAGCATAGGACGCCCTTCAAAAGGAATTCCTCAACATCCAACATCTCCGCCTGTTCCAGAACCGTGGCTCCTTTGAACAGCGTTGTCGTGACAACGAGCAGTATGCCGATCACGATCGAGAAAAGCATGAGGGCGATCTCATAGGTCAGCTTCGTGACCTTTTCGTTGAAGAAGCCCAGTACGCAGATCAGCGCGATCATTCCGACGAACATAAAAATATTCATAATCCCATCTCCGTTAGTTTTTTTCGATTATACCACAGATCTTGGAAAAAATCTACAAAAAATCATTATAATTATCAATTTTTTTGATAGATTGTGTGATCGCTTTTTATTTAAAATAGTCATTGCGAGGGGCGCAAAGGAAAGGTAGAGATTGCCACGTCGGAACCATGTTCCTCCTCGCAATGACAATCTGAAATGCGCCCCGTGGCAATCTCAACCGATATTCAATAGTCATTGCGAAGCCTCTTTAGGGGCTGTGGCAATCTC
>CADAUE010000041.1 GCA_902790985.1 uncultured Ruminococcus sp. | reverse complement strand
AAGGCTGATAGAGTGTCCGGCGAGTTTAGCGCCGACGCCGTCTGTATAAGCGGTCTGTACATCAGTATATACGGTGCCGTCATACTCTGCGGTGGCAGTATATATGATCACGCCGTCTTCCGTATCGCTTATGACGGATGCGGCGACGGTTTCCTCATGCGCACAGTCTGCGTTGGCGCAGGTGACGGTCAAGGTTGCTGTCGAGTGATCCGCGCTCCAGCTCCAGACGGGTTCGCCGCAGGTGTGCTCCTCGGTCGCGGTATCGGTGTAGGTATTGCCGTCCACGGTTGCCGTCGCGGTATAGAGATGGCTGTCGCCGGTGTAATCGGCGGTGACAGTTACATCAGGTGTTTCCTGATGCTTACATCTTGAATCGGTGCAGGTAAAGGTCGCGGTCGCTGAGCTGTAGTCATCCTCCCATGTCCACTTAGGCTCGCCGTAAATATGCGCGTCGGTGAACTGATAAGTCACCTTCTGCGCGCCGAAATTCGTCTTGCTGAATGTCGTCGCGTGCTTCAGCCGCAGGGTGACGTTCATGTGGTTGAACACATAAGCGCCCACCGTGATCTTGCCCGGATAATCGAGCTGCAGATCAAGGGTATAGCCGCCCGGGCTGTTTGCCCACGAGAACGCATAGTCGTCAATCTTGTTCAGACCGGAGGTATCGCCGCTGACCTTGGTGACGTAGTACACATAGAAGGTGTAGGGACCGATCTCTCGGATGTTCTCGGTCAGCACAAGCTCGAACTGGGTCTTCCTACCGGAATAGAATCCTTTGTTGCTTGTAGAGCCCAACACGGTGATCGGCTTGCCGTTAAAGGTCTTGGGGATCTCAAGTCTGCTGAGATTCTCGGTGGGACCGGTATAATAATTGATCCGATATTCGGTATTGTTATTGATGAGGGCAAAGTCGAAGTAACTGAGCTCGACAGACTCAACCGAACTGCCGACAACGCCGTCCTTGACCTCGAAGTAGCTGCCGTCGGCGTCTGCATAGGCAATATTGCCGAGGTGATATGCGCCGTTCTCGTCGATATACGGTTCAGCCATCGGGATGTAAGGAACAAACTCAGCATAGACAGTCACATTGTCGTCAGCCATAATCAGGTTGCCGTCGATGATGTTGACGGGATCGTCCCATTCCTCCGTCTCGGCATACAGATTCAGCAGGATATAGCCCTCGTCGGGGGTAACGGTGAACGGGACCTCGTCGTTGAACTTCGCCTTACTTGCGCCGGTTACCGTACCGTGTTCACTTTCACTGTAGGTGATGTTCAGGTCATATTTTTTGAATGTCGCGGTAACAGTCACGTCGCTCTCGGGCATGATAAAGGAATCATTTGTCACGGTGATCTCCTGATCGCTGCTGTCCGTGACAATGAGAGTATCAAGCTCATAGCCGCTCGCGGAATCAACCGTGAGAGTGACTGTCGCGCCCGCGTCGGCAGAATACGCGCCTCTCACCCATCCGCCGCTTGTCTCGGCATAAGTGATCGCAAAGGCGGTCTGCCTGAACACAGCGGTGACGGTCACATTTCTGTCGGTCATAATGAAGCTCAGCCCACTGAGAGGAATATCGTTATCGTCCGCATCCTTAACGGTCAGCGATTGGAGCTTGTAGCCGTCGTCCGGAGTGACCGTGAGGATGACCGTCTCTCCCTCATACGCCTGAGCTTTATCAGCGCTGACGGAGCCGTTTGCCAAATCTGTGACGGTGACGGTGTGCTGTGTTTTCTGAACTTCTACAACATCCGTATAGGTATTGCCGTTGATTACGGCGGTGGCGGTGTAGGTCGTTTTGTCGAGCGCGGCGGTTTTGGTGATCGTTGCGTCAAAGGGTTCTTTATGCTGACAGCGGCTGTCGGTACAGGTCATCGTTGCCGTCGCGCCGGAATAGTCATCCTCCCACTCCCATGTCGGGGTCTGTTGTCCGCCGTAGATATGGTCGTCGGTGAAGTCATAGGTCACTTTTTTCGTACCGGTGAGATCCAACAGGAACCGCGCCGAGTGCTTCATATGGAAGACCACATCTGTATTTGTAAAGCAATCGGAAACGATGAGGATCGTATTGGGATAATCGAGATAGAGGTTGAGCTGTTCGCTGTTGTCGGCAAAAGCCTCCGTTCCGATCACTTGCAGATTAGTGGTGTCGCCCGCGATGGCGAGCACGTTGATCGTGTTGAAGCAATATGAGTTGATCACAGAGATGTTCTCGGTCAAATAAACGTTGACAGTTTTGCCGGCGTCATCATAGAGCTTATTCTCTCCGTTGCCCAGCATGGTGATTGCCTTGCCGTCGTAGGTCTTGGGGATCATGAGATCCATTCCGTCGGTAACAGGACCGGTATATCCCGTAATCTTCAGCGTGTCGTCACCTTCAAAATCGAAATAAGAGATCTTGACGTCGTTGAGCTCACTGCCGACGGAACCGTCCGCGTTTGCGGCATAATACCGATCACCGACCGCGTAATGCGCGACGTTGCCGGGGATATACGCGCCTTCTTCGTTGATATACGGCTCGGTCGCAGCGACGAATAATGTGCTCGACTGTACTGTCTTGCTGTCGGTGTAGGTTACGCCGTCGATGACGACCGTCGCGGTGATCGTACACATACCGTTGTTTTGGAATGTTCCGGACAGGGCCGCGTCAACGGTCGCCTGCTTGCGGCAGCGCGAATCGCTGCAGGTGTAGGTCGCGGCCGCCGCGGTATAACCGCTGCTCCATTTCCATGTGATATTACCGTCACAGAGATGCTCATCGGTGAAGTCATATGTCAGGCTCCGCGCAGCGTGATTGCCGCTGAGCGTGGTGGCGTGCTTTAAGTGAGCGGTCACATTTGTATATTCGAAGGCGTATGAGGAGCATTTAATCTCGCCGGGATAATCCAGTCGTATATCCAGATTGTTACCACTGGTTCGATTATACGAAAAGGCTTCATTGCCGATCTCTTTGAGTCCGGAGGTATCGCCGGAAACCTTTGCGATCCTCGTATACCTAAAGGCGCTCGACTTGATCGTAGTTACATTTTCGGTCAGAACCACCTCATACGGGGTAGACATCTTGGCGCCCAGTGAATTGCCGAAGTAGAGCGTTGTAATTTTTTTGCCCTGATAAGTTTTGGGAATCTCGAGCTTTGTCAGATCTGAGGTAGGTCCGGTGTAACCGTAGATTTCCAGATCCGAGTCGTCCACATCATCGAATTTGAAATACGAGAAAGAAAGATCGGCGAGCTGATCGCCCATACAGCCGTTTGATTTGACGGCATAATTCTTGCCGTTGAGAACAAAATGCTCGACTGTACCGGGGATATATTCGCCGTTCGAGTCGATATAAGGCTCTACGCGGTCGACATAGGTGACAAAGTTTGCCGTTACCGTCACAGCATCGGGAGCCATGGTGAAAGCGCTGTCGTATACATTATAGGTGCTTCCGTGGTCTTCCGCGACGGTCAGGTAGGCGAGGCGGTAGCCGTCATCCGGTGACGCATTGACAGCGACCCTCGTGCCCTTCTTCGCTTTAATGACATCACATGTTGCGTAGCCGTGTCCGGCAGAATTCACGGTGATTCATATGTAGGAGTCAACCCGGCATGGTATTCATAGTTTTTATTGATATATTGGTTTGTTACTGCGGCGCCGCTCGCTAAGGAGCTCTCGGTCAGCCTGACGCCATAGAACAAAGCGTTACTTGAGTAGGCATCGAACGTACTTCCCTCTTCTATATCGATGGCGCCCGTCCTCGCTGAGTTGGACCCAACAGCATAAGAATGGGAGCCATACACCGAGATCGAAACACTCGCGTTATTCTTGATCGATAAGCCGTCCGCTTCTCCCACAAGCCAGACACCATATTTATACAGATCATAACCGGCAGCGTAGATATCGATCTGACAGCCGTCGATCGTCAGAGGCACTTCGGTAGCGATCCCATACATATATGTGTATGTAGAATCGCCATTAAACTCGATGGACAGCGAGCCGCTGCCGGAAATCGTCATACACGGAGAGGCCGATTCCATCCATATGAACATATTATCACTTGCACAATCTGCGTTTCCGATCCGGTTCTCACCCTTGAGGACGATATGAAACGGCTTGTCATGCTTTTCATTGTATCGGATACCGGCGGCAGAGAATATGCCATAGCGCGCTATGTTGAAGTTCGCGTTGTTGAGGGTCAGGGTGTTGGTATCGTAGTTGTAGCTGACCGTACCGTCGCCGAGGACGTCGTTATAGTTGTCCTTGGTGATATATGTACCGCCGATAAGGATATCCAGCGATCGCTCAAAGGTCGTCGCGCATCTGTCGGTATACTCAACGCCGTCGACCGTCACGGTCGCGGAATAACGGCGCTCGAATAAGTGATCCTCGGCGGTCACGGGCGCGTTGATCGAATGAGGATCCGACCAGCAATCCGCGCAGTTGTATTCCGCGGTCGCGGTGATCTCGCCCTCGGTGTTCCATGTCCAGATCGGCTCGGTGTGCCGTGAATGATCGCAGTACGGCGTGAGCGTTTTTCCGTCCAGAACGGAAGGGTCGCTGACCTCACCCTTGGGATAATCGGTCGAGCCGTCGGTAAAGCCGCCAAGCAACGTTACCTTTCCGGTGTACATGGTCGAATAGATTTTACAGCCGTCGAGACTTTTCCAACCAAAATAGAGCGAAGCGTGCGTGCTTGTATAGCAACCGATCGGACCGTTGGCATACAACTCACCGCCGGTTATGCTGATCACGGCGTCCTTTGCCGATTCTGTTGAAGCTCCGATAACAGGATATCTGCTATAAAGATCGGTGTGCGAAACATCGACCTTGCCGCCGGTCATGTAAAAGGCAAAGTTTCCTGTGTCTTCCGCTCCGAACGTAGGCCGATAAGAAGATCCGGATGAGCGGGCATACACATCGCCCCCGTTGATCGTCAAGGTCAGGCTTTGCCCTTTTATACATCCGATCACCATGTCGTCATAGCCACCTTTGAGATCCAGATCGCCGCCGTTAATGGTAACGGAAAAGCTGTTTGAATTCGGGTAGTGCACGGAGTCAGCGCCGATGGCGGCGGTATATAGACCGTATTGATCGATGTTCAGCTTACCCATGTTGTCGCCGTCGCTCTGCGCCCAGATCGTCAGGGATGATGAATCGCGCATACCGATGCCGTTTTTTGAAGAGCATTTCGCGCCGTCACAGAGGATCAGATTGACGTTGCCGTCACAGTACACGCGAGAGTTGATCGTGACGTCATCCGTGACCGCGTACCAGCCGGAGGTAAGGGTCGTCTCATCGCCGACGATCTTTGCCGCCGTAACGGTTTTGTTTTGTTTGCTGAGGTTCTGATAACTTACTTGGACGCTGCGGTCGAGATTGGGCAGCGTTTCGTACAGCACGTCGGTGTACTCGGCGCCGTCCACAGTCGCCGTCGCGGTATGGACGCGCTCGCCCGCTGCCGTATAGGTCGGCTCGCTGGTGGTTTCATGGGTGACCGTCGCGTCGGCGGTGACAACCTCGTCGTCGACCGTACAGGTCAGGGTCAGGGTCGCCGCCTCGTAGCCGTCCCACTCCCAGACAGGATCGCCAAAGAGATGGCTGCCGGTATGGGTGGTGCGAGATTTCGTATCAGTATATGCTGTGCCGATGACGATAAGGATCGCAGTATAATCGGTTCTGCCGTAGCTTGATGCGGTCGGCTCGGTGACGACCTGTGCGGTGATCGCGTCGCCCTCAGCGGTATGGGTGACGGTCTCTCCGCATTCACGGCAGACAAAGGTCGCCGTCGCAGAGGTATAGCCGTCCCACGCCCATGTAGGCGCGCTGAAATTATGGACATGACCCGCGTGACGGAGCGTCTTGTTCGCGAGGGTATTGTTGTTCTCAACCGTGCCGATATTATAGAGGTTAACGCCGTCGGTCAGATAGGCTGTGATCTGCACCGTGCCTTCGTAGCCGGTCGAGCGAACGCTGGAGGTTTCGTCGGTCAGGCTGAGGGTGATCGTGCCGCCCGCGGTGATCGCGCTGACGTCCGTATCAGTGGCTTCGACCGTGCCGCCGGTGATCGTGATATCCGTATCGGAATACAGTTCGGGAACGTTGACGGTTCCGCCGCTGATCGTCAGCGCACCGCCGGCGTAGATGACGGCGTTCATCACCGAACCGTTGATATTCATATCGCCGAAGCAGTTGATCTGGGTGTAGTACTCATCAGAGGGGTCCGGCGCGGTGACCATGCCGCCGCAGAGGTTGAAGACAGCATCCTCAGAGGTCAGGCTGATGACGTCGCCGCCGCTCATTGACTTGAGCTTGCCGGTGCCGTGACTCTGGGAGTAGATATTGAGCGTGACGGCGTCCTCGGACCAAATACCGAGGGTCGGATCGGCAAAGGTCAGCGTCTCGCCGTCCGCGATGATGAGATTGAACTCTGTTGAATCATCATACTCGCTGAGCTTCAGCTCGAGCTGACTGTTGAAGGTCATATCGGCAGGGACATAATACCAGCCCGGATTGATAAAGGTACTGCTGCTCGAAAGATAGTTCGCCTCAACCGTCTGTGTATCGCCGTTCGCGTCGAGATATTCGACGTTCACTGTCGCCGCCGAAACAGCGGCAGGCAGCACGGTGAACATCGTCAGGAACATGACGATCGACAGCAAGAGGCTGACGGATTTTTTCATTATCTTCACGGAAATTCTCCTTTCCAGTTGATAGCCCTATAGGGAACCCAAGCGGGTTCCCTATAGAGAAAGTATACATGTGCCCTGTATCGGGCGCTTGTCACCCATCAGTATTCCGGAATGAACCTCAGCTTTTTCCTGCCGATTGCAAAGGGTGTTTCAAGCTTAACGTCATACCGCTGGATAAGCGTCGCGTCGATGATGGTCACATCACCGTCGCCGTCGACATCCGCCGCGTCGCGATCCATCGCAGGGGTCGTTAATGAGGCGATATGTCTTTGGATCACAGTAGTGTCGATGATGTTCACATCACCGTCGCTGTCCGCGTCGCCGAGGATATAAAAATCATCGGAAACGGTGACCGTATACTCACGCACCGCGTCATAGATATCGACAGACGCATACAGGATCGTGCTGCCCTCGGAGACCGCAGTCAGAACGCCGTTCTCATCGACGGTCGCAACGGTGGTATCCTCTACAGAGTAAATGACCTTTCCGTCTCTGAAGTGGCTCGCGGGTTCATAGCTGCCGCTCATGGCGACGCTCTCGCCCTCATGGAGCGTGATCACACTGTCAAGCTCTGTATCGCTGTCCTTATCCTTGACGCTGACATAGTACGGCGCGTCGGACTCGATGTTGATATACTGCGTAGAGGAGAGCGGGCGACCGTCCTTGTCGACGATCTGGGTATAAATCGTCGTGAAGCCGTAGGTGAATCTGTCTTCGGGGATCTTGAAGGTCGCCGAGTATGACTTAGCGGTGCCGGTCTCACACTCGACGTCCTCGAGCTCAGAGAGCGGAACGTCGAGGAACAGCGCGGAGGACATATACTCGCCGGCGGTGTCGATGTTCGCCGGACCGACGACCAGTCTGTCACTGTCGCGCATGGGGATGTTGCCGTCACCGTTGACGACCGCGCTGTAGGTAAAGTCGTTGGAACTCAGCGAGCCGGTCTCGTGGCGGTTGGAATCCGCGATCGCGTTGACCGAATAGACGGGATCGACCTTTACGGCGTCTTCAAACGCCTTGTAAGGAGAGTTGTCAAACACATAGCCGTTCATATCTTCGCCATTATATTCTAACGCTAAAGCGACGATGACATAGCCGTTCTCGGCGAGCTTGTCAGGCGCTGCCAATTCAAGAGCATAGTCTTCGTACCGTATGACGAGCGTATTATCATCGTCGATATGGACTGTGGTGATCTCGCTCGGATTGAGCTTAATGTCCTCAAAATCCGAGAACGCGATCAGTGCGTAATCATCCTTGTCCGGGTCAAAATCTTCTGCATAATCTTTGTTCTCGTCATACTGATCCTTTTCAAGCATCAGTAACGCTACCACAATGCCATCAGCTTTTTTCAGACCGTCGTTCTTGACGGTGACGTCGAATTCGAGCTCCTCACCGGGAGCGGGATATTCGTTTGCCGCAGTAAGTTCAACCGGCTTGACGGAGGCTACCGTCTCAAAGCGGATACCGCGCATCGTCAGGTTGCGGGTCTTGAAGTCATTTGCATCCGTAGATGTGGCAAAGCGATTGCAGACCACCAGCAGCTCGCCGCTGCCGAGGCTGGCAATGGCAGGCTCGTCGTTATAGACGCCTAAATAGCTGCCCGCGTCGGTCTCGGTCAGGCGGATGGGATCAGACCAGCAATAGCCTGATTCTTCAGAATCGTTATCAACGATCAGGGACTGCGCGTACAGCTCCTGCTTCTGCTTGCCGTTTTCCTCGATGCCCTGCAGCCAAACGACATAGAGGTTACCCTTCTCGTCGGCATAAGGCTGGAAGCCCGCGTAGGTGGGCTGTACATCGGCGCCGTAGGTGGGATAGAAGATGTAACTCCATTTCACATTGTCCCTGTCACTGATCGAGCCGTCGCTGTCGACGATACCGTTGTCGATCATTTTGCCGAGGTTGCTCCATGCAACGTCCTCTTGACCGTGCTGCCAGAACAGGTAGAGCGAATCACCGGTCGTAATCAGCTGCGGACGGGATTTCGCAACGCCGAGGTGCTCTGTGCCGTCATCGTCGGTGTAAGCGGCGTCGTTCGTGAGCTGGTTGACCGTCGCGTTGCCGGTGATAAGATGCTGGATCTTAACGAAGACCTCTCTGTCCTCGTCGGTCTTAAGGTCGTTGTCCTCGTCGACGACAAAGGTGTAGACGAGCCAGTCCTTCCAGACGGTGTTCTCAAGGTCAATCACATTCGGGTTATTTGTGGTCAAGCCTACGCTGTCCTCGATAGGCGTCCATGTATTTGTTTCACTGTCATAGGTGCTGTTGAGCTTGAAGGGATCGAACTGCGTCTCCCATTTGCCCGTCTTGGCGTTATACTGAGTGGTACGCACATAGCTGTTGTTGGTGGCACTAATCGTCATTGCCATCAGCTGATCGTCGCCCTCGAAGCCCTCATGGAGCGCATCAAGTCCGCTCGAGAGGTAGGTCACGCCGATATATTCATTCTCCCCGCTCTTGTAGTACAGACCGCAGGGATTTGTGTTATACTTATCGCTGTCTTCTCCGCTGACAAGCTCGCCGTCAAACTGAGCAGGAGCTAAGGAAGAAGCGTTGATCAGCGCCGATTTCTCGATCAGCGTCGAATAAACATTGCGCTGTTTCAGATACTTCTGCATATAGTCGTCGTCCTCATGGGTCGCGTCGGGCAGGATCGCCGCCGTCCATGTGATCATGACCTTGTCGCCCGCGTCGGTGAGCTTCGGCTCCAACGCGCCGTTGACGGCAGTATCGCCGTTCTTCGCCTGGATGACGCCGGGTACGGAGAGCCACAGATCCTTAGTCTTATCGTAAACCTGATAGCGCAGTACGGTACGGTCGTCGCCGGGGATCGAGCTGTCCTCGTCGACATAGACGAGCAGGAGCTTGTTGCTGCCGATATCGAGCAGCTGCGGATCGGCGTGATCATAGCCGCCGGTCTTGAGCTCGAAGTCGGTCGTTTGTTTATAGGTGCTGCCGGTCGGGGCGAGGTCGGTATTTGCGTTTGCCGTCCAGTGCGACGGATCGCCCGCCTCTTTATAGATGAACGTCGAGGTCATCTGCGGCGTTTCTTCATTCGAAGCGCCGGTGGATGCAACACCCTTTTTATTCAGATCATCCAGCCATTTAAGATCCTGATAGTAACCGAAATCCTCGTCTACCAGAGGATAAGAGAAGGTCTTTGTTCCGATGACAAGATCGATCCATAACTTTAGCATGACATCCGCGTGGAAGCCGCCCTCACGAATACCGGAGGAATGACCGTTCTTCTTCAGCAGCGCGTCCTGATCCGGGAAGCGGTCGGCGACATTCGGCCACCAGATAAAGTTCACGAGGGTGCTGACGCCGCCGCGAGCGCCGAGGACGCCGCGGATACCGACGCCGGCATAGGCGTTGAAGTTAACTGAGCCGTTAAGAGTGAAATCCGTTACGTTCTCAGGTTCAAAATATTCGATCGGTTTTTCCTTATTGGCGTTATCGGGCTTTCCGACGCCGAGCGTTCCCATGGCGCTTAAGTTGATATCAAAGCCAAAGTAAACGGGAACGGGACCGATCGCTGTATACCATACCAATCTGTACCACGCGTAAGCGCCGATGAAGACGCCGCCGCCCATAAATTCGAGCGACTCGCCCTTTGAGGTACAGATTCTGCCCAGATCCAGATAGATGCCGAACGTCGCGCCGACGCCGCCGCCCTTGATCGGTACAAGCGAGCTTGTACCGGCGTCTTTCGCAGCCTTTTTGTTTGCCTGCAGGAATTGTCCCATTTCCTTCGTGTCCTTGAATGCCGACGGGATGCCGGATAAGCCGTGCGAGCCGACGCCGTAGTCGTTGCCGGTGTCGGTACCGGTATCGCCTGTGGTCTTGGACAGTTTCTCGGGCATGATGCCGAAGCAGAAGCGTAGACCGTTGCCGGGCAGAGCGGTCGTCTTGAAGACGATGCTGCCCGCCTTGAACATGGCGCTGAAAGCGCCGAAGATCGGGAAGTCGATATATTCGGACATCAGGCTGTCTGTCTCGAGCATCGTGAATTCCTCGACGTCGGGGAGGGTCGCCGCCGGCTGGATGAACACCGTGCCGGAATCGATCGGCGGATAGACCGTCTCGGACAGAGCGCCGCCCGTGACAGGCTTGCCGTTCTCGTCGTATACCTCCTCGTTCATCACGCGGTCTGTTGTCAGGCGAACGTACAGCTTGTCGCTCGACAGCAGTCCGGTCGAATTGTCCGACGTAAAGCGGAACGTCCAAATCTCTTTATTGCCGTCGACCTTGGGCTTATATTTCAGCTCGTCATCCGGATCGTTCTTATCGAGCGTCGCGAGCTTGATCGGCTCGGCGTTCTTGGGATGATAGGCGAAAAGCTCCATTCTGGTCGTATTCTCTTTTTTCGTGACGTCATATTCCGCGCCGCAGTTGTTGACGACAACCTCGACGGTCGCGATGCCCTGATCGGTAATCGGGATCTGACTCGTCGTCCTCTGCGACTGGTCATAGGCAACCAGCGAAGCGATGTAGGGGCGCGTCTTGTCGATTGTAGAGACCTTAAACTTGCCGACGTCAAGCGTGATGACGCCGTTCTCGTCCTTCTCTCCGTCGAGCGTGGTGCTGAAATAGCGTGTCGTGCCGCTCGCCTCGATCCGATAGGTCAGAGCGGAGCCGGAGCAGACATAGAGCGGGTAGTTCACCGTGATGTCATCCTCGCCGGTGACCGTACCCTCCAGTGACTTGACGGAGAATTTGCCGTCGTCGCCGGTGATATCATAGTGCATCGCATCGACGCAGACGATCGCGCCCTTGGCGGGCATCCATGCCTCGCCCTCGACGCGGCGGTCGAGCGTCGCGCCGGAATAGTAGGCGGTACCGTTCATTACGAGGGTCGCGTCGGCTTTTTTGGGAGCCAGCAGCTCGACGACGTTCTCCGCCCGCTTCCATGTGGTGCGGAAGAAGTGGGTATTCTCATAATAGCTGACGACGCCGACGTCCTTTTTCCAGCCCGCGACATTGCCCGCGGTAACGGGGACGGCGGTGAGATCATAATACTTATTCGGTACGACCGTGTCGGAATCGTACAGCAGATAATACCGATAGCCCGCCTCGGGCGAGGTGATCTGCTTCGCCGTTTTGAAGAAGCCCTGCGTCTGTTTATAGTATTTTAGGTTTTTATTTGCGACCTTGACGACCAGTCGGTTGTCGTTCGACACGATCTCCGGCATCAAGTACAGATAGGCATAGTCCAACTGTCGTACGGTATAATTTTTATCCGTATCATTGTGCCACGTCGTGTTCTTGATGTCGTCCAGCGTCGTTTTTTGATCGTTGACAGAAACGCCGTTCGGATAATACTCTTTTTTATACCGGTCGTAGATCACGGTCTGGACGGTGATGTAGTCGCCCTTGTGCCAGCGCCAGCCCTCGGGAGCATTCTCCGGCTCAATGACCTTGACCTCGCCGCGATAGTCATCCTTGGAAATCTCGAAATCGAAGTCATAGGGAGCTAAGACCGCGCGAACGCCGATCTTGCCCTTGAGACCTCTGTCGCCGTTCTTTGCGTAGGTGATAAAGCCGCTGTCACTGAACTCGTTGACTAACTCGTCGGTAAGCTTGAAGGAAGCCGACGTTTCCGTCAGTGAGCTTTTTACGGTCTTTGTATCGAGGACTGTGATCTTGCCGCCCATATCCTCTTTATACTTAACGATCTCGAGGCCCTTGATATAGCTGTATGATGTGTTTGTAAGGGTGACGGAAACCTCATCCTCACCGTCCTGCATCCACTTGAGGTCGCCGCCTTTTCCCAGCGTGGTCTCCGCGGTATAGCTGAGTCCCACATGCTTGGCGTCGCCGAACGTGCCGTCGGGACCCACAAACTGCAGGGCGCTTGAATCAGCGTCGAGCAGCTTGATTTCAAAGGGGCGCAGGATCGGCGTGATCGAATAAACATTGATGGTCGGGTCCTTCGACCAGTTGCCGGTGATCTCACCGACGCCGACATAGACGTTGTCCAGATATCCCTTGTCGGTATAATAGGTGTCCGTATCTTTGCCCCATGATGTGGACCCCGTACTGTATTTTTCTTCTTCCGCCGTATTTTTGCTGTTGTTGCCTGACCTAAAACTCAGCTTGTTCTTAGAGTTAGTGGTAAAGTTACCGTTCTTACTCCATACGATCTGTATGCCCGAGTAGCCGTAGCTCTTCAGCGCCCATGTAGCGGAAGACCACCAGTAATGTCCGTCTGCGTCTGAGGACGCTTTGATCGCATAATGGTCGCCGTCCATTTTTGAATAGCCTTCCGAATGTGCAGACATCGCGTTATAAGTCTTGCTCAGATCGATAGGATCCGCGTATTTTTCCTTAGCCTCGCTTGCGGAAGTACCTGTCTCGGCGAGGTCGGCGCTCGTCTTCGGGTTATAGCTCTCACAGCCCGCGGGGATCAGCGCCTGTGCCTCGGTCTTGCCCATCGCACAGTCGACAGGGTCGGAGAGCGTCAGGGTAAAGCTGCCGCCGTCCTCGAGGAGCTTGCTGCTGACGGGGATCTTGAGCAGGCGCTCTTTGATACCGTAAGGGAAAGTGACCTCGGTATCGACCTGAGAGAAGTCGCGCCCTGCCGTCGCGGTGCCGTCGGTCGAGGTCATATGGACAGAGCTGACCATGGTGGTCAGACCCTCGCGCTTGACGGTGACCATCGCGTAGCCGCCTTCCGGCTCGAAGGTATCGGCGGCGAAGGATACGGTGGGCTGCTCCCACTCCTCGTCGTCCTCGATCTTAAGGTTCAACATGCTGTAGGTCTCGCTGACAAGCGTTCTCTCCGCGTCGGTGACGAGCTTGAGCATGGTGAGCTTGTCGCCCTCACTCTTATCGTTGTTGATGGTTTTGATGACAACAGTCTTTTCGGTCTCGCCCTCGGCAAAATCTATCGTCAGGTAGGGCACGTTGAGCGCGTTCGCCATCTCGTTGAGCGCGTCAAGACCGTAGCCCGCTTGCAGCACGTCGCCTAATTCCTCGTCGGAAACGGTCGATTTCATCGGCGTGCGGTCGTCGATCAGACCGGTTTCCGCTTCAAATTCACGCGAGATCATGCTCTGCGCCGCCGCGCCGGATTCCTCATCATCGGAGCCGTTGTAAAGCGCGTCAAGATCAAAGCCGTCCGCGGCGGCTCTCTCATGAACATAATCGTTCCACACCATGTTCGCACTCTCGGAGAGGGCAGCGGCGTCGCTGTCAGCCTGCTCCTGTGCGGCTTCCTCGGTCAAAGACAGATCGTTGCCGTTGTCGTCGACCATGATCTGCTCGACGTCGTCGCCCGACAGCGCCTCCATAAACGAGGTACCGCCGTCAGCGTTCGCTGTCTCGACGTCGGAATGGAGCAGCTCGATGGTGTAATCAACGCCGTACTTTGCCGAAACGTCAATCATCTCGAGCTTGAGCGTTGCCGCAGGGAGTATCTCGCCGCCGCGCACGATGCGCAGATAGTACGGCGCGGGCTCGTTCTCCTGAACGGTCGCGTTCGTAGTCATGAGATAAAACGCGCCGGTATCGGCGATCGCTTCATCTATGGTGTTCTCGGCGAGTCTGATCGGCTCCAGCGCCTTCGCGACAGGAATCGCGCCGACGATCATCGTCACTGTGAGCATCAGGCACAGTAATGTGCTGAGTACCCGTTTTCCGTTGAATTTCCGCATATTTTTCATGCGTAGATTCCTCCTTCAGAAGCATTTTGTTCTCTTTTGATGCAATATAGTTTTTACCTAAATTGCATAATGAACCTATTCTGTTGTATTATAACATACCACTCGTAACAAAAGCGTGACAAATCTTTCTTAAAAAGAAAAATAGTCACGCTTTTTTGAAAAATTTTTATTTGTAAAAATACTTGCCCAGCGATATCTCCGCCCAGCCGTACTGCGTCATATACTCTCCGTGGAATGCTTTGACTGCATACGGTTTGTCTGCTAAATAATCATAAAAATCACACTCGATCAGTGACGGGACGATTTGATATTCTTTGAATCTGGCGATAAAGACGTCCTGAGCGTCGACTGCTTTCAGCGTTTCGCGCAGGTCTTTGGTCAACTGACGCAGATAGTCGGGCTTTTCTTCTTCCCACAGAGCGGAGCAGATCTCTCTCGGCGTGCATACGGCTCCCCGCCTGTCGATCAGGTATGCAAAAAGCTCCTTTGTCTTTTCACGCTTGAATCTCAGCGGTTCTCCGTTTGCCGTCACATCAAAATATCCGAAGCATTTCGCGCATACAATTCGCCCGCTCGGCGGCTTAGGCATCGGATAGCGCAGATTGTCGATCTCCACCTGTATCTTTTGCTCTGTCGCGGGCTTACTGACATAGCCACTCGCCCTGAGCTCAAAGGCGTCGGGCGCGTATTCGAGAAATCCAGTCACAAAAACGATATTGATCTTCGGATTGACCGCCTGCAGCTTCTTCGCGATTCTGATGCCGCTGACCGCGCCCATTTCGATATCGAGAAAAGCGACGTCAACATCGGTTAAACTGCCTCTTTCGATCCGGTTCAGCAGCTCGATCGAATCAGAAAAAGCAACGATTTCGGCAGAAGGGACGACCTTGCTGACCGATCGCTCCAGCCTGTTCAACTGTAATCTTTCGTCGTCGGCGACAATGATCTTCATCTGCTTTTCTCTCCCTTCCCGGATTTCTTCTTGGGGACTTTGATCGCAACGGTTGTGCCTATACCCGGTTTGCTTTCGATCTCAAATTTGTCGCCGAAATACTGAAGCCTTGCGCGGACATTCTCGAGCCCCACATGCGTCTCGCCGTCTTTGCTGATGCTTTCCATATCAAAGCCAACGCCGTTATCGGCGATCTCGATGACATACTCATGATCCGTTTCATAAGAACGGATGGTGACCGTGCCGCCTTCGGGCCGCCTACAGATACCGTGCCGTACCGCGTTTTCCACAAGGGGCTGTACGGTGAGGGTCGGGACTTCAAAATCCGTCGCTTCGATCTCATAGACCGCGTTGACACGATCCTCGAACCTCGTTTTTTCAATGTTCAGGTAGATCTCTGTTTGTTCGAGCTGTTTTTCAAAGGAGACCAGCTTCTCAGTATTCAGCGCCGTGAGGTTATAGCGCAGATATTCGGAAAAGTCATCCGTCATCTGCTGCGCCTTCTTCGGATCGGTCTCGCACAGTTCGGATATCGATGAAAGACTGTTGTACAAAAAATGCGGCTGGATCTGCGACATCATCAGCTTGATCCGCTGCTCCGCCATCAGCGCATTTTCGTGTTCCTTAACAAATTCCAGATGCAGCCAGATGTAATAGAACAAACCGCAGCAGACGATCGAAATCGTCAGATAGCTGACAGGATAATCGCGGTAGAGGGGCGAAATATCCATAAACACCGCTGTCATAACCAGAACGACATTGGCGACCGGTATCCATATCCACGTTTTCTTCCTGCGATATTCGCTGACCGTGCAATAAATCAAATGAAACAGCAAAATAAAGCTGACGACAAATGCGGTTTTGCTGAAATAAAAAACACCGCCGTGAAAATGATTTTCTTCATCAATATAAAAAGCAAAGCGAGAAAAAGTAGCCGTGAGGTACACAGCAGCATTTATAACAATTAGGATCCACGCAATCGTATTCCTGCCGTTCGGCTTTACCAGCTTGCAGAAGAAAACGATGATGATTGGGCGAATAATATATCCTGCGATACTCACCAGCGTTCTTAGATATGGCATACTGATTATTGTCTGCAAAATATAGTCGGCGACATTCTGAATAACAAGCAAGAAAATCAGACCGATAATCCATGACATGATCCTCTTTTGTTGTTTATTGAGATAAGAATCACGCGCCACGATCGGCATCAAGCCGAACATCAAAATGCCGAGAGGCATTAGGATTATGTATTCTGTCATCGCGCACCTCCATTTAATAGTCAGTATGAGAAGATAATGCTACTGCCGATAGATAATTATTTGGTGGTTCTTCACGTATTTTTGTGGGACGAGCGAACAGAAGGAATAGAAAGATAGCGAATCAAGGTAAAGAAGAAATCATCATCCCGGTAACCGTAGCCAATTCGTTTAGCAACCTTAATCTTGTTGTTGAAGCCTTCGAGCTTGCCGGTACTGATCGGATAGATTGCATGAGCAGCCAAGCCGGAAAGCCTTTTCTCTTTTTGCTCTGCGAATCTAACCAATGCAGGAATCTCACTTTCTTTTGACGCCTGAAACCATTTTGTCCAGCCGGTGACAGATTGTTGGTAATCAGTCAGTTCGTAAAGCCTGCACATTTCCTCCTTCATAGCATAGCAAACAGCAAGGTCGTGATGATCTTGCAGAATAGATTGTAATTGTTCGGTTTTAGTGTCGGAGAGTTTATCTGAGTTAGTGAGCAATGACCAGCGCAACTTCTTTAGTTGGCTGTATTCCTGCTTTTCCGCTTTTGCTTCTTGTTTGAGAGATTTCATAGTTTCCTTGTCGGTATCTTCCGGGATATCGGCTAGGATTTCTTTTGCTTTGGCTTTATGCTTACGCGCTTCATCCAGACGGACAACGCCGAGAACATCTCTGCCAAATTGTGACTGCATATGGAACCTGTCGTACACGATCTGAGCATTCGGCAAATGCTTTGTCACAAGCTTGTTGTAAGACGCGTTCATGTCCATCGCTACCGCGATGACTGCTGACAAGGAGTCAGAAGGCACGTCTTCAAAAAACTTTTCGAAGTCTTTCATCGCTCTGCCTTTACCAACCCATAAAACATCTCCCTGCTCCAGATCCATCACACAGGTAGCATAGCTATGACCTTTATGGATTGCGAATTCATCTACGGCAAGGATTCTCGGCTTGTAGCCTTCCTCTCTTAATGCTTTTTCTCTTTCCCAAATTGCAGTATCCATTATCTCCCGCTGTACCTTGCGAATCGTATCCCAGTGAATACCAGTCAATTCCTGTATTGCTTTGATGGACATTTTCTGCTGCAAAAAGCCTTTGATCCAGTTCGCGGCTCGGTATGTTATCCGCGTACCGGGATACTTGAAAGGTATTTCTTCTGTAAATGTTTCTTGGCACTGGTTGCACTTGTATCTGTGGATGAAGAAGTTCCATAGATGTGTAGTACCTTTCCATAATGGAATGTCTTTGAGATTGACTTGTCCGTTCTCATAAATATATACACTCCCGGAGCAATAAGGACAGTGGACGGACTGTGTTGATTTCACACTCTCCAGAAATAATACGGTTTTATCTTTCTGAGGGCTGATTCCTATATGTGTTCCTTTAAATCCTTGACTTTCAAATTCGACTTTGATATCATCTAAATAGAGCATAGGTTTCTCTCCCTTATTGTTGTCTCAGCAACTACAATTTTGGAGCTTCCTATGCTCTTTTTCAATATTTACTTTTGACTATCCCACATTTTTCCGTGATGAGGG
>CADAUE010000040.1 GCA_902790985.1 uncultured Ruminococcus sp. | reverse complement strand
ACGCGGCGAAGTATATCGACCCGCGTAAAGACTAAGGGAGGTGCACAGTATGGCTTTATTTGAAAACTACGACAGACGTATAGAGAAAATCAACGGCGTTCTCGCCGAGTACGGTATCAAATCCGTTGAAGAAGCACGTGAGATCTGCCAGGCTGCGGGTTTCGATCCCTATGAGATCGCCAAGGGCATCCAGCCCATCTGCTTCGAGAACGTTTGCTGGGCTTACTGTGTAGGCGCTGCGATCGCTCTGAAGGCAGGCGTGAAGAACGCCGAAGAAGCCGCCCGCTGCATCGGCGTCGGTCTGCAGAGCTTCTGTATCGACGGCTCTGTTGCCGAGAACCGCAAGGTCGGTATCGGCCATGGTAACCTCGCCGCTATGCTCCTTTCGAACGAGACCAAGTGCTTCGCTTTCCTCGCGGGCCACGAGTCCTTCGCAGCCGCTGAAGGCGCGATCGGTATCGTCCGCAACGCGAACAAGGTTCGTGAGCAGCCGCTGCGCGTTATCCTCAACGGTCTGGGCAAAGACGCGGCTCAGATCATCTCCCGTATCAACGGCTTTACCTATGTTCAGACACAGTTTGATTATTTCACCGGCGAGCTGAAGATCGTCAAGGAGACCGCTTACTCCGACGGCGAGCGCGCTAACGTCCGCTGCTACGGCGCTGATGACGTTCGCGAGGGCGTTGCGATCATGCACAAAGAGGGCGTTGACGTTTCCATCACCGGTAACTCCACCAACCCCACCCGCTTCCAGCATCCTGTCGCCGGCACTTATAAGAAAGAGTGCAATGAGCAGGGCAAGAAGTACTTCTCCGTCGCGTCCGGCGGCGGTACAGGCCGTACGCTGCATCCCGACAACATGGCTGCGGGTCCCGCTTCCTACGGCATGACCGACACCATGGGCCGTATGCACAGTGACGCTCAGTTTGCGGGTTCATCCTCCGTTCCCGCTCACGTTGAGATGATGGGCTTCCTCGGCATGGGTAACAACCCCATGGTCGGCGCTACCGTCGCGGTAGCTGTCGCGATCCAGAACAGCCTCAAGTAATCTGATAAACTTTCTCTCGGCTCCGGGGTTTTCCCCGGAGCCTTTTTGCCCGCGGCGATTGACGGCGCGTCGTTTTTATAGTAAGATGGTGGAAAGAGATCAATGAGGTGATAGGATGGATCACGGAGCACGCGCGGAAGAATTGTTCCGACAGGGTTATAACTGCTCCCAGAGCGTGTTGCTGGCGTTCGGGGATGTGACAGGCTTGGATGAAAAGACCGCGGCGATGCTGTCGTCTTCCTTCGGCGGAGGTCTGGGGCGGATGCGCGAGGTATGCGGCGCTGTGACGGGTATATCTATGGTGCTGGGACTGATGAAGGGCTATGCCGATCCCGATGACAGACAGGAAAAAGTCGCCCACTATCACTTGATACAGGAGTTCGCGCGGCGGTTTAGGGAGAAAAACGGCTCGATCATCTGTCGTGAGTTGTTGAGCGGCAGCTCAGCGCAGGAGGGGAATGATCCCGAAGCGCGTACCGCCGCGTATTATCACAAGCGTCCCTGTCCCGAACTGTGCCGAACAGCGGCTCAGATTGCGGACGAATTACTGAATGAAACTACCGCGGAGGACTAAGATGAAAAAATCGGTGTTGATATTGCTGGCGGTGATGGTGTTGTTGCTTTCGGCATGCAGCAAAGCTTCACAGACTGCGACGGAAGCGGAAAAGAGCATGACTTACTCACAGATATCTTCTGCCGAAGCGATGAAGATGATGGAGAAGGAACAGGATTATATCATCTTGGATGTGCGCACGCAGGAGGAGTACAAGAGCGGTCATATCCCGAACGCGATCTGTGTGCCGAACGAAACGATCGGTACATCGGATATCCCCGAACTGCCCGATAAAGGTCAGCTGATCATGGTATACTGTCGCAGCGGCAGACGCAGTAAAGAAGCGGCACAGAAGCTCGCCGATATGGGTTATACCAATATCGTTGAGTTCGGCGGGATCATCGACTGGACGGGAGAGACCGTCACGGAATAATACTAAGTAGCAATAAATAGCATACAGAACAACAACAGCCATCCGTTTCGGATGGCTGTTGTTGGGTAAAGAAGTTATCATGAAAAAGATTGTGGTAATCGTTATTATCAGATCAGTCGGGCTTCGCGGGAGGAGTGCCGCCGTCGTTATGACCGCCGCCCTCGCCGGGCTTATCGGGCGCGCCGCCGCTTTGACCGCCTGTGGAGACGACCGCGATGGATTCGCCTGTTGAAGCGGAGCCCGCGGTGTAGGCGACGCCGTTGACGTACAGGGTGTGACCGTTGAGGTCGATGCTGTCTACGTCACAGGTCAGAGAGGTGATGTAGCTGTCGCCTGTGAGCACCCACTTGGAGCCGCCGCTGAGCTCTACATAGACCTCGCCTGCCTGACCGTCGGGATTGATCGCGCCGTTGAAGGCGGAGCTGTCTTTGAGGTAGAGATTGAGGTTTGACACATCATCGACGATCATATTGCCGTTGATGGTCTGTTTTTCGGCATACAGGCTGACCTGTCCGCCGTTTTTGCCCTCGCTGCCCCAGCCTGCAGCCGCCGCTCTGAGAAATACGCCGCTGCTGTCGTTATTGACGATGTTCGCTTCACTTAGCTTAATCTCGGTCGCGGTGTTGTTGACAAAGAAGATGTCGCCGTTGGCGTTTGTGAGCGTGCCGCCGTTCATCGCAAAGGACGAGGTGCCCTCCGCCGCGTCGCCGGACATGCTTTGGTAGATCATGACCGCTTGGTAGTAGGCGGATTTGTCGCTGTTTTTCTTGTTGTTGTCGGCGTTTAGGGTGACGTTGTTCAGCGTGACGCTGTTTTTGCCCTCTACGACGACGCCTTGGGAAGCGGTGGAGGTGAGGGTCGCGTCATCCACGGTGATGTCCGCGGTCGAGTAGATGACCGGCGAGCCTGTGCCCGAGGTGGTGTAGCTGCCGCCGCTGACGTTGACGTCGCCGCCGCCGCGATCGGAGCGGATCGCCGCGGAAGAATTGCCCGAGGTCTCGATGGTAAGGTTCTTCGCGTTCATCGTACCGCCGCCTGTCGTCATGATACCGCCCGAGCAGTTGCCCGAAGTGGTGATATAGCTGTCGCTGACGTTGACGGTCGTGCCCTCGCCGTAGCTGAAAACGGCGTTGGCGTGTTTGCCGTTCGTATCGACGACCATCTCGGAGAGATCAAGGGTCGCGCCGTTTGTGGCAAAGATCGCCGCGTTGTCGCCGTAGAAGTCGGCTTCGTCGCCGCTGTCGCTGTCGCCCGTCTTGACGACCTTCGTGTTGCTGTAGGCGGCAGTATTGCCGTCGGCTAAGATCGCGTGTTCGCCGTTTGCACTGTTCTCGATGGTATCGTTGATGGTGATGTCGCCCGCGGAAAGCGTTTTTTTGCCGGATTCGGCTGTCGTGGCGAGAGCCGCTTCGGTCGCTGTGTCCGGGGTGGCAGTCTGAGCGGTCGTTTGTGCGGTATTGTTCGCGCCGCATGCCGCAACCGAAGCTGTCATCATCGTCGCCATCAAGAATGACGCGATCTTCAAGATTGTTTTCTTATGACTGTTTTTCATGGTGTTTACCTCCTGTCATAAGGTGATTTGTTTCTATGGATACAGGATAACGCTTCTATATGATGTGGATTTGATGTTTATGTGAAAAGTATGTGAAAATTTCGTTGCCGTGTGGGTTGAATCTTATGCCGAGAAATGTTACAATATATTATGTCTGAATATGCGTACCGCTTATGGAAACGGTACGGGAGAGTGGAGGAGCATATGAGAAAAGAAAAAGAAAAAGTCAAAAAACCGCGCAGGTTCAAAAAACGTTTTATTTTCCTCAACTTGATGCTTGTAGTCTTCATCCTCGCGTCGCTCGCCTATGTTGACTATGTCGGCGATCGTTATGAGATGCATACCCATATCTATCCCACTGCTGATACGACGGTGAACGACGTCATCATGGCATGCAGCAAAGACGATATCGTGATCCTCAACGACTTTCATGTTGACAAGGACGGTCAGCTGATCCTGGATCTCGAATCGGACGAGTCCGGCGATGTGGACGCGGACTTCACCGTCAAGACGAACGGGGAAGATATCACGTTCAAGTCACAGTTCACCGTCAATGTGATGGGCACGATCATCGAGCATCGCGACGGCAGTATCAACTTCAACGGTTATCTGTTCTTGACCTACGCCTTCCTCGGCGTGATGGCTATCACGCTGATCGTTATGATCGGCTCCTTCGTAGAGTGTATCCGCAAGAACAATTACTCCTACAAGATGGTCGCCTATGGAGGCGTATCGCTGTATATCTTCGTTTTGTTGGCGGTCGTGATCTATAAGATGCTCAACAACGTTTTGAACAGCTTCACCGATCTGGTCTACTTGATCACGCAGACCGGCTCGTGGCTGTGTATACTGATGTTTATCCCGATGCTGATCCTGGCGATCGCGGTCACGATCAGCAATATCGTCTTGATCAAGCGCGAGGGCTTCCGCCCCGTCAATATGATCGGTATCATCATCAGCATCGTATGGCTGGTCGTGCTGCTCTTTACGTTGAACATCGGTCCGTTCGGTACGCTGTTTTACGGCTCGACAACCTTGTCCGCGATCCGTTACATCCTGAGCTTTGTCATCGCTTACTTTGAGTGCATGTTCGTTTCGATCGTCGTATGCGCTTCTATGGCGGCTAACCATACGCCGCCCTTCGACCGTGACTATATCGTCATCCTCGGCTGCGCGATCCGCAAAGACGGCGGACTGACCCCGCTGCTCAAGGGCAGGGTCGACAGCGCGTTGTCCTTTGCGAAGCGTCAGCAGAAAACCACCGGCAAGCAGGCTACCTTTGTTCCCGCCGGAGGTCAAGGCAGCGACGAGATCATGTCAGAGGCAGAGGCGATGGCGAACTACCTCAAGGAGCAGGGCGTGGAGCCCGAGCGCATCCTCAAAGAGGATCAGAGCACCAATACAAAAGAGAATCTGAAATTCGCGCGTGAGGTGATCGAAAAGACCACCGACGACTTTGAGAACAAGAAGATCGCGTTCTCAACGACCAACTACCATGTTTTCCGCGGCTATGTCCTGTCGCTGAAGAACGGCTTCAAGGCGGAAGGTATCTCCGCTAAGACCAAGTGGTATTTCTTCCCCAACGCGTTTCTCAGAGAGTTTCTCGGTCTCTTGAACGAAGAAAAGGTGCGTCATGTCGGTATCATCCTCTTCATCGTTCTGATCGCGATCGGAATCCTTTTTGTCAGATGATTGATTTGTAATGCTTCATGCAATACCGCATACTTTGTGATGCGGTATTGTTATTTACAGCTTATTCGATTGCGTAGGGTGACAGGGATTACCCTACGGAAAAAAGGAGGGTTATTATGATCCACTGTCCCGGATGCGGCGCGGGGCTCAGATTTGATATCGCGTCACAGATGATGGTCTGTTCCGCCTGTGACGGCAGGTACGACCCCGACTCGACCCGTATCACCGATAAAGAAGCGCAGGGTCAGCCGATGTTCGATGCCTACGTCTTCACCTGTCCCTCCTGCGGCGGCGAGCTGCTGACGACCGATGAAAACGACGCGGTCGGTTTCTGTCCGTTTTGCGGCGGCGCGTCGATGCTGTTCGACAGGATCCACCGCCAGTGGGAGCCGGAGTATGTGATACCGTTCCAAATCACGAAGGAACAGTGCAAGGAGCGCTATGTCAAAGAGGTCAAAAACAATCCCTTTGTTTCCAAGCGCTACCGTGATCCTCAGCTGATCGAGGGCTTTCGCGGCATCTACATGCCGTACTGGTGCTATGACGCGGTCCAACAGGGCGCTTTCACCGTCAAAGGCGATAAGAAAGGTCCTTTCGCGAGGAGCTTTTATGAGATCAGAGGCAATATCGACGCGCGGCTCGAGGGCTACGGTCATGATGCGTCACGCGCGTTTGACGACCGCATCAGCGAGGATATCGCGCCCTTTGATCCCACCGGTCACCGACCGTTCGCGCCCGGCTACCTCAGCGGGTTTTACGCCGATATCGGCGATGTGGACGCCCACGACTATGATCAAAAGGGCATAGAGAGCATGAAGGATCATACCGCGCGGCTGATCTCGCGCAGTAAGAGCGTAGGGAAGATCAGGCACGGCGCGTCCGTGATGAAGATCGACGACGCGGGTACCCGCGTTCCGACCCGTATCACCGCGGCGCACCGCGCGCTCTATCCGGTGTGGTTCATGAGCTACCGCAACAAGGATAAGATCACCTATGCCGCCGTCAACGGTCAGACCGGCAGGGTCTCCGCCGATCTCCCCGTCAGCCCGTGGAGGGTGCTGCTGACGGTGTTGTTCACGGGGCTCCTCATCATCGGGGCGTTCTTCATCCTGCCTTCGATCAAGGCGAATGTCGCGCTGATCGTCAGTATCATCCTGCTGATACTGGGCACGGTGATCCTGCGGCGTAATTTCTCACTCGCAGTGAACAAGGAGACCGGCTTGAGTGAAACAGAAGAAGCGAAACGCTTTAAAAAACAGGATAGGATACGGCTGCTCATCGTGATCGCTACGGCGGTCTTGGGCGCTGTCACGGCGTTCCTTGATCCGGCGTACAACGCTGTTTCCTATCTGGGCTGTCTTGTGATGGCAGGCGAGCTGTTTTGGATGATGCTCAGCCATATCCGTTTTCAGGCTGAGATCGCCAAACGGCAACCGCCCCAGTTCCGAAAGAAAGGGGCGGCGTATGATGAAAACTAAGTGCGCAAGGCTCGTCGTATGTGCGCTTCTTGTGACAGTACTGCTGCCCGTGCTTTGCGGCGGCGCTTACGCGGCGCAGCGCGACGACGCGCAGTATACCAACCCCCAAACGGGCTTCCAGGCGCTGATCCGCGACGAGTACGATCTTCTGACCGACGAGCAGGAAAGCGCGCTGGTCGAGGTGATGAAGCCGATCACCGCGTACGGCGACATCATCTTCTGGTCGACGGGCGAATACACCTATAACGAGATCGATCAGGCAAAGCGGATGCGCTACACGCTTTACGGTAATGAAAGCTCCGGCATCTTTGCCATCAATATGAGCGCGCGTAAGGTCACCTTCCAATCGGACGGCGCGATCTACTCGATGGTGACGCGCTCCTACGCGCGGTCGATCACCGACAACGTCAGCGGCTACGCTTCTTCGGGTGACTACTACCGTTGTGCCGCGGAGGCGTTCGCGCAGATCGATCAGGTCTTGCAGGGCAACCGTATCGCCGAGCCGATGAAGTACATCAGCTATGTTGTGATTGGGCTGATGCTCGCGTTTGTGCTGGTCGTCGGGATCGTGTTCTCCGGGGGCTTCAACCCTCTGGTCAAGCATAATAAAGGAAATATCTCCGCTGTCGGATCGGGTTATCTGATGACGGCGGCGCCGTCGGTCAAGTGTACCGATACCGAGCCGCGCGGCTGGGTGGTGGTACTGCTGGTCATCCTGCGGATCTTCTTCGCTTCCGGCGGGTCATCCTCAGGCGGTTCCTCTTCTTCCGGCGGAGGCGGCGGAGGTGGAGGCGGTTCGTCATCCGGCGGCGGAGGCGGCGGCTCCTCCTCATTCTGATGTAATACTAAGTAGCAATAAAAATGATAAAAGGTGAATTTATGCAGGAATTTTTCTATAAGCCGTTAGAGGACGGCACCTATTGTATCACAGGCTATACCGGCGACGAGGCGCATGTTTCGATCCCCGACAGCTACGGCAGAGCGCCTGTCACCATCATCGGCGACGGCGTGTTCAGCGGTCACGGCGAGATCGAGACCGTCCATATCCCCGACACGGTGACCGACATGGGCGAGTTTATCTTTGACGGCTGCGAGAAGCTGACCGCACTGGCGCTGCCCGGTGCGCTGTGCAGCTTGTGGGGCTATACCTTTGCCCGCAGTGGGCTGGAGGAGATCACCCTCCCCGACGGATTGGTGACGATCCCGCCCTTTGCGTTCAAGGACTGCAAGAACTTGAAGAAGGTTGTCTGCGGAAAGGGGCTGAAAAAGGTTTATTCGTGGGCGTTCGACGGCTGTGATAACCTCACTCAGTTTATCCATGCGCCCGAAACAGAGGTCAGCGATAAAGCGTTCGATCATAAAGAGCTGAACACTTGATATCGGCATAATAATACGGCACAGCCTGACGCTCAGGCTGTGCCGTTGTTTTATCCTAATACAACATCAAATCCGGAGAGGTAGCGTTGAAGAAGCGTTACATCAAGGATAGTGGCGTTTCCGTCTTTGTCGACGTCCGCCATCGCGATCTGTTCGTCGGTAAAGTCGGTCATGCTCGCGTCGTACCGCTGTATCATGGTAGCGTCAACGATCGTTACGATACCGTTGAGGTCGGCGTCGCCGATCAAACCGTTCGGCATGTGCTCTATATCGGTGATGTTCAGCGTGACATTGGTGCTGCCGTCGTCAAAGTTCAGCCCCAGCGTATGTGTGCCGACGTCCAAACCGCTCAGCTCGGATCTGCCGATAGACAGCAGTCCCTCGTGGAAAACCATGTTGCTCTCAATGATAGAGCCGTAGTAGCTGCCGTCGAGGTCGACCGACGCCATGACAGATTCGGAGTTCGTTTTGATCTTTAAGCCGGATGTCGCGCCCAGATCCCAGCTGACAGCGGGCGTATCGGTGGTGATCGCCTTTTGGGCGGGTGGAGTGATCTGATCGTAGTCGGCGTAGGCAAGGATCCGGTCAGCGTTTTTACAGTAAGCCTGACCGCGAAAGGATTCTTCCGTATCAAGATCGATCTTTCGGGTGATGACCATGCCGTCGGAGTTGCCGTTGGTGTAGGTCAGCACATGAGTGTCTTTGTCATAGCTGACGACGATTCCGACGTGGCTGTAATAGTCGCCCGTACCGTTCCAGCAGAAGAATACCAGACCTCCGGGCTTGTAGGGGATGTCAAAGGGATCGACGTCTACATTGTAGTAGGTGTTCCACGGCATCGCGTCGAGCTTGTGATGCGCCTTGGGCGGATAGTAAACCAAACGCTGGTTGAGGTTGAAGGACTCGATCCACGAGTCCGCGTCGTAGAAAATACGCGGGTCGACGATGTAGGCGTAGTAATACTTTTTCAGTTGTTCTTTGCTGTAGTAGCCCGCCTGATACAGACACCAGCTGACGAAGATCGCGCACCAGTCATAGTCGGCGTATTGGGACGCTTCGTCCCTGTCCATGATGTATCTCTGCGCCCAGCGGGTGTACTCGGTGTTGCCGGTCAGATTGTCATTCATACGCAGCTCTTTTCCTGTCCAGAGCTTGCCCTCCTGACGCGCTTGATCGAGGTCATAGCCCTCGGTCGCGAAGTTCTTGTAGCCCTCTTGTGACAGCGCGACGGCGAGCATACGCTCCTGTGTGGTGCTGTCCTTGTGATCATTCAGTGCGGTCGTCAGCTTTGTGTAATACTCAGAGGACATATACTCCTGTGAGTAGGCGAGTGAATCTTCCGCGAAAGCGGAGGATGACAGTGCAAAGACGCTTGTCAGCATGACGGCGACCGCCAACAGTACGGATAGGGTTCTTTTCATATGGATGTACCTCCTGTGGAAATCATCGTGAACGCTTACCGGGCCTGTTCCGGCTTATCGGGAGCTTCTGTTTCGTAGACGAGCGGCATCTGGTACTCGCGCTCGTAGATCTCTTTCCAGAGATTGTAGTTTTTGTCGAGCATATCCTTGACGCCGACCTTGTAGGGCAGCGATTTGTCGGGATAGATCGGCTCGCCGACATGGATGGTATACTCCTGTACATAGAAGCCGTCCTCGCCCATGATGTCGGAGTCCTTCATCGTGATGAAGCACGGCAGCACGGGGACGTTGTTGCGATAGGCAAAGATATAGGCGCCGTTTTTGAGGGGCTTGGGCTTGCGGTAGTTCCACCACATCGACTGCTCGGGGTAGACGAGGATGTAGTGACCCTCGCTCAGCAGCTCGTCCACAGCCAGCATGAATTTCTTCATCGTGCCGAGGTTAGAGGACAGGGGGAGGGTGTCGCAGTTGCGCATCAAAAATCCGTAGAAGCCCGGGAACGAGGTATAGTTGCCTTCGCGGATGACACGGTAGAAGCGGCGGTTGGGCTGTTCTGCGGCGTCATACGCCAGCTGGATGGCAAAGCTGTCAAAGGCGTTGAAGTGATTGCAGGTGATGATCGCGCCGGTGTTGAGGTTCTTGAAATTCTCAATCCCCTTGATATCCTTGATGATCAGCTTTTTGTCGTCGATCAGCGAGTTGACGAAGTACCGCGCCGCGGCGAAGGCGAGCTTGCTCTTGACGCGCTTTTTGATGCCCTTGGTGCCGTACTTGATCTCGTCGGGCATGAGGGTGCGTGAGGGCGGATCGTCCTCCACATCCTCAGAGAAGCGTCCCTCGCGCTCATAACGCTTGATTTTCTCGAGGATCTCGACGCGATCCTTCGCGCGGACAGAGCTGTTGAGCTGACGCTGGTAGTTATCATCGCGCTCTGTCTCCTGTTTGGCAAGCTCCACGAGGTTGAACATCACCTGCTCGTCGCGGGAGCGTTCTTCGTCGGTGTAGCTGTCCAGCTCTTTTTTTAAGGCGGGGTACGCGGAGGTCTTTTCGGCGTAGCGCCAAAAGATGTCGCCGCCGACACAGTCGGCATAGTGCCACGGTTTGGAGGTCATGATATAGTGGATGATCTTCGCTTCCTCGATCGGGTAATCGAATTCGCAGTAGACCTCGGTATTCCATCTCTGATCGAGCCAGAGGATATGATCTTTACAGATGAGGTTGAGGTAATCCTCGTCCTGGGTGACGACAAAGTCGTACTCTGCCAGACGTTCGGCAAACTTTTTGAGCAGTCCGCTCTCTCTGGAACGTGCGCAGTTGATCAGCAGAACGCCCGCGTTGAAGAAGTTGTAGCGTGATACGCCGACGACGCTCTCGGCATAGGTACCGTAGTGATCCGCCTGTACCATCGCCTGTTCGTGGCAGGCTCCCAGCCAGTAGTCGCCCAGCTCGGTCAGATACAGCTCGCTGATGTTGCCCTGTATGACGGTGTCGCTGTCGATATACAGCGCTTTGTCCAGCTCGGGGAACATGTCAGCGATGAACAGGCGGAAGTAGGTAGCCTTAGAGTAGTAGTCGCGCACGGGGAGATCCTTCGTCACAGCGGCAAGACGGTCGCTGACATCGGTGAATACGATCGAAAAGCCCGGCTTTTCCAGCTCCATCGCCTGACGCTTGGTCTCCTCGCGGATAGAGGTATGCAGGATATAGATGGTATAGTCACAGTCGGTAGAAGCGTTCTCGATCAGCGAGTAGATCGATACCATCGTGTATTTGACAAAGTTGTCGTCACATGCGTAGAAGATCGGGATGTTGGGTTTAGCCATAGGTATTCTCCTCCGTTATCTCGTCTGCTTCATCAGCTGTTGGTATTTCTTTAGGATATCGTCGAACTGATGATAGCGAAAAATCTCATGTACCTTGTCGACCTGCCACTGCTTGATGTTCTCGGTATGAGGGTAGGGCAGCCAAAAAAGGCGTTTGGAAAAATGCCGTACTACGGTATGGTCGTGCAGAAATTTTTGATCGTTGAACCGCTGGGGCATCATTTTTTTCTTGGTGGTGGCGTGGATGAGCGCCGTCTGGTCGGCAAAGAGAAATTTTTTCCTTCTTAGCTCCGCGCGCGCTTTCGCAAAAAGCCCCGTTTCGCGGCATTTCTTCATGTTGAAGAGCACGACGCCCGCGTTGACATAGTTCGGATATAATAGGTACTTGCCGTAGTGATCCCGCGCGGCGGCATACTCCACCTCGCTGATATCGGTATCATAGAGCAGGTGCGGATCGCGGTTGAACATGATATCCGCGTCGAGGTAAAGCAGCTTGTCGGGCATATCGGGTACCAAGTCCGCCAGCAGACGGATCAGCGTGTAAGGGGAGCAGTAGGCGCCCTCGTTCGGGCATTTGCCCAGCTCCTTTTCATACAGCGCGGTGACGTCCGTTACCTTGACCGTATTTTCCGGATTATACTCTTTGACCGCTCTTTCGAACAGCGTGACATGATCGTCGGGGATCGGTGTATAACGTTCGTCGATCCGCGTCAGCGACATCGTGAAGATGTGGAACGAAAACGGTTCTTTGGATCTTGTGCGCATCATCATCGACAGCGCGCAGGTCAGAAAGCCGTCAAACACGCCGTCGTTGCCGCAAAACAGTACGTTCAGCATATTATGTTTCAGCCGCGGGTCAGTCGGCGGCGTTTTCCTTTCGTATGTATCGGATGACCTCCGTGTCGGAGTGTTTCGCAAGGCGGCACATGGTTTCATATACCTCGTCGCGCAGCTTCTTTCTGCGCTGCTTGAGCGACAGCTCCATATCGGGCAAGAAGGGCCCCTCGATATAGGTGATCATGCGCGGAGATCTTTGATTGCCGCGCTTTTGGTAGGTGTTCACAAAGCAGAACACCGGCGTGCCTTTCTTACAGGGATAGCCGAAGGAGCCGTCGGGAAAGGGTCGTATCTTGGTGTAGTAGGGCCAGATATGCGCCTCAGGGTAGATCACGACCGCGCCGTTCTTCTCGATGCGCCCCTCGATACAGGTGTTGAAGTTGCGGTACGCTTCGCGCGTATCGGGCAGCGGGATCGCGCCCAGCGAGGGATTGATC
Source organism: uncultured Ruminococcus sp. (assembly GCA_902790985.1). Lineage (GTDB taxonomy): Bacteria > Bacillota > Clostridia > Oscillospirales > Acutalibacteraceae > Ruminococcoides. The sequence continues at coordinate 858 of CADAUE010000040.1, read as the reverse complement.
CGTCCTAAGACGGGCATCGACACGTTGTTGGGGTGGACAATGAACGATACCCTCTGCGGAAAGCAAAAGACATTCGGCGTAAACGGATCGCCCACCGCCTGCGTGTGGTTGCCGTAGAGGAAGATCCCCTGCTTGTGATAGGGCTTGAGCTTTTCTCTGCCCACGGTGCGCTGGTGAAGCACGAGCTTCACATATAGAAACGCGCAGGGGGTCGCGATGACGCGGTACCAAAAAAAGCGGCTGACAGCACGGAAGAAGCCGTGTCTGTCATAGACATAGCTCTCGTCGATCCTGCGCGGCTCGATCACCGCCGTGGAAAATTCATCGTTCAGCTCGTCGCTGTAGTAGATGACCTCTCGCTTGTCCAGACCTGCTCCCTCCCTTATTGATCGGGTCGCTATCCGTGATCGTCATTACGTATGGCGTTATCCTGTGCCGATCAAGTCGCCGACACAAACAGGGTGTTCGCCGATCCGACCGGAACCGACCCGAATCCAACAATTATATTATAAGTATTCTTGCGGAAAAAGAAAAGCCATTTTAAAAAATTTTTCTTCTACATTTACCGACTGCTTAGGTAGATAGAAGAAGATTCCAATCTACTTCCCGTAGAGGGATGTTTCCGCTCTACTAACGGTAGGAATCGCATACCGATGGGGATTGTCGCGGATCTTATCGTGCAAAGCATGCGGTGCGGTAGTATCAAAAAGCGCCGCGCTCCTGTCGGTAGAGTCGGTTCTCCGCACCGTTGAAACGGCGTTTTATACTAATCCTTGATAAAAAGATTTAATCAGATATTAGTGATATATTTCGGATAGCGCGACGGGAGACGCAGACAGGCTGGCGCCTGTCAAGGAG
>CADAUE010000039.1 GCA_902790985.1 uncultured Ruminococcus sp. | reverse complement strand
AACTCCTGCATCGGGCGGCTGTCAAAATCGATTACAACGCCGGTGAACTCAGCGAGGTGTTTGCAGATAATTTTGCTCAATATCCGTTTCGACGCAGCGCGCCTTTTAACATACAGTGGCTCGGTTTTGTGGACAGCTTTTCGCATGTGCTTACGAAGTCTGATATCCGTATGCTGCACGAATTTACCGAAGGCCTGGGTGTAGCTGACTGTGAAGCTCAGCGTCAACATATCGCTCTGTATGTATCGCTGCTGCAGGAGCATATCAGCTCCGCTCGGGAGGATATACGGAACAAATCAAAAATGTACCGCGTGATCCCCATCTCTGTAGGGGTGATCATCGCGCTGATGTTGGCATAAGGATGAAAAATATGGACGTTGATATGATATTTAAGATCGCCGCTATCGGGATCATCGTCGCGATATTGAATCAGCTGCTGGTGCGCAGCGGCAGAGAGGAGCAAGCGCTTTTGACGACGATCGCCGGTTTGGTAGTCGCGCTGATGATGATCATCTCACAGATCAGTGAGCTGTTCACCACCGTCAAAAGCACCTTCGGTCTGTGATGGATATCTTCATGATCTGCGGTGCGGCGATCATCACCGCGGTTTTGGCGCTGACGCTGAGAGCTCAAAGCCCCCACAGCGCTATGCTTTTATCCGTAGCGTCGGGCGCGGTGATCATCCTCAGTATTTTGAAGGAAATGCCCGACACGATCGGCGGGATTCAATCGGTATTATCTGCCGGCGGGATCAATACGGGAGATATCGCGATTTTATTAAAGGTGATGGGGATCTGCTTTGTGACCGAATTCACTTGTGATTGTGTGACAGAGGCGGGTCTGTTATCACTGAGTACCAATATTTCCTTTGCCGGCAAAATACTGGTTCTGATCGTTTCGTTGCCGCTGTTTCAGAATATCCTCGACATCGTCGCGTCATTGGTGAGCTGAGATGAAAAGGTTTCTGATTTGTTTCATCGCGGTGGCTTTGCTCCTATGTACCGTTACGATCAGTTGCCGCGCGGAATCTCATTTATTTGAGGAGGAAGTTCGTCGGATCGAGAACGGCGTAGGCAGCAGCGCGGGCGATCAAATGCGTGCTTTCGGTACGGACAGCGTAAATGATATCATCACGAACGGAGTCGACACGGATTCGGTTTGGATGTATTTGCTATCTCTTTTATCCGAATACAGCGGCGGACCTCTGACAGCATTGATCCTGCTGACAGCAGTGATGATGTTGTCGTCGATCGCAGAATCCTATAGCTATTCGCTCCGTTACACCGAGACGAAGGATATCATGGGAGCGGTGGTGGCGCTTTTCGTCGCGTCAGCGGTGGTCAGTCCGATTTCGGACATGGTCGCTTCATCTGTCGTGATCATCAAAGGTGCGTCGGCGATCATGACGGTTTATCTTCCGGTGATGGCAGGGATCATGGTGTTTTCCGGTCACGCGATTTCCTCGGGAGGGTATTACGCAGCGGTAACAACGGCTTCGCAGGTGATCTCATGGATCACATCTGAGGTCTTATCACCGCTTTTATCGGTCTTTCTGTCATTGTCGATCTGCGCGGGTATCGGTTCGAGAGTACATATCGGCGGTTTGATCGAGTTGATCGGTAAGGGCTTCAAGTATGTGATCACCTTTTCGATGAGCATCTTCATCGCGATCATCGGGCTGAACAGCGCGTTGACCGGAGCGGCTGACAGCGTCGCCGATAAAGCGGCAAGATTCGGACTGAGCTCCTTCATTCCGATCATCGGCGCTTCGGTATCGGAGGCATACAGCGCGATCAGAGGCAGCGTGACGATCCTGCGTTCCGGGATCGGCGTGTTTGTGATACTGGCGATCTTTGTGTCCTTTGCTCCGATCTTGATCCGTGTATTGCTGTGGTCCGCATCCGTCAGCGCGGCAAAGCTCGTCGGCGAAGCGTTGTCCGTATCCTCGGCTTTTGCGATCCTTAACGCGCTGACAGCGTTTATGAGCGCGTTTCGCGCTATGCTGATCGCTGTGATGACGGTGTTTCTGATCTCCTCGTCAGTGATGATTTTTGTGGGTGGTCAGCTATGAACGGGTTGAAAAGCGTCGGTTTGACGATCTGCTATGTCTGTATCGCGGTCAGCATCCTGTCCGTGTTGGTGCCGCAGAAGCGTATGCGGCGGATCATGAACTTTGTGATCGGTATCTTCTTTATCGGATCGGTTATCACGGCTTTTTCGGCACAGATAACCGAAATCGATCTCTCGTTGCCCGCCGATTCATCCGAAATCCCTACCTACAGCGAGGATGATTATACGGACGCTGTCGCTCAGATGACCGCAGATAATCTAACGAAAGCTTTGAATGAACTGTTGATCAATGAGGGGATCGCTGCCGAAGATATTCGGCTCTCATTGAAAATATCGGACGAAGGCAGAATATCTGTTGTACGTGCTGTCATATATATAAGTGAAACATATCGGGAACGAAAGCAGGATATCGAAAGCATCATTTACAGGAATATAGCAAAGGAGCCGGAAATCTATGTCACAGGGGAAGAAACTCAGCGAATGGCTGAGTGACGGAAGGGTCGTGAAATCGGCAGTTATCGTCGGTGTGGCTGCTGTTTTGTTGATAGGGATCTTTTCGATGATCGACTTTTCGCCGGATAACAGCGAAAAAGAATCCAGGGAATATGCCGAGCGCACCGAAGAAAGATTGTTAGAGATCGTGACGAGTATCAGCGGGGCGGGGAACGCGAAGATTTTTTTGACGATGGATAACAGCGGTGAGAATGTTTATCTGAAGAATACAGACACAAAAACCGTCAGTATCGAACCCAAGGTTCGCGGCGTAGTCGTCGTATGCGAAGGCGGTGATGATCCAATGACCGTGTCGCGCGTGCTGGAAGCGGTCACCAAAGCACTGAATATCAGTTCCGATAAGGTTTGTATCACAAAATAATGATAGGTGGAGGATTATTATGAAAACAAAGAAACATTATATTTTGGCGGCGGCGCTGGTATTGGCGCTCGGAGCGGCGGTGTATTTGAACTGGCAGTTCTCCGGAACACCGCTGATCAAACCTACGTCAAAGGAGCTGGGAGCCGCGACCTATGTGAACAATGACGCGAAAGCGACCGCAGACGAGGTGCAGGTGACTGCCGAATCAGAGATGACGCCGGAGGCTAAGCTCGCGAAAGCGCGTACCGATCGTACACAGGCGCAGGACAAAGCGCTGGAAGAAGCGGAAAATATCCTTTCTCTCTCCGATACTTCGGAAGATGCTAAAGCCGAAGCTGTAGCGGCGGCGAATCAGATCGAGCAGCGGATCTTGGCACAAAGCAATATTGAAGGGATCCTGTCGGCAAAGGGATATCCGAGCGCGCTGTGTTATCTTTCTGACTCCGGCTGTACGGTAACGGTTCTGTCCTCTGAGCTGACAGAAGAAGCGCCGATCGTTATCAAAGAAACGGTGATCTCTCAAACAGAGGTGGAGTTCAACAACATCGTGATCGTTGATGTTTGATCACATAAAGAAAACGGACGGGAGAACCGTCCGTTTTGCTGTGTTAGGTTGCTTAATGATCGGCGCCGTCTTCGGAATCTTTAAAGTAATCGGTGCCGTGGATAGCGTCGTAGCTCTCAGCGTCAACGATGATCAGCGCAGTACGCGGGGGCATAGGCTTCTCTGGATCGAACTTACAGATCGCTTCATCGGAAGCTTCCTCGCCGTTTGCGACGACATACCAGCCTTTAGGGAGCTCATACTGTGATTTGATCTGAGGGGTACAGGGCTGTTCGGAGTTGTTGATGATCACGCTGATCATCTTCCATTCGCCTTCGGTGTCATTTTTCATCGTCAAAGAGATACTCTGTCCGTTGTATACGATATAACCGTCGTTAACTGCTTTGGTCGTATTGTCGCGCAGGGGAGAGAAGGACTTGCGGATCTTGATCAAACCTCTGTAGTAATCTACCAGCTCTTTGTAGCGAATGGAGCGAGTCCAGTTGATCGAGTTGATCGAATCGGGAGATTTGTATGAATTGTGATCTCCGTACTTGGTACGGGCAAATTCTTCACCTGCCATCCAGAACGGGATACCGAGGGACGCTAAGATCAGAACAGCAGCGAGCTTGTTCTGAGTGACATAAAGCTTGTCGGTGGTGTCGTAATCGGTACACCAATTGGATTTGAGAATCTTATCCCACAGGGACAGATTATCGTGTGCGGAAGCGTAGGTGATACACTGAGAGGGTTCATTCGCCCAGTTACCGAAGGTAACGGAAGAAGCGCCCATCATACCGGCGATAACATTGTACGCGCTGTGGGTGGAACCCTGGATAAATCCCTTGCTGTCATCATCGGAGCCGCCCTTGATACCGTGGCGCATGTCGTCGTTGAACATGCCGATACGGTTAGAGAGCTTCTTTGCGTTGGATTTGTTGGAACAATCCTCGCCGGAGATACCGTTCTCACCGTCGTTCGCTGTCCAAGGCTCGCCGTAGATCAAAAGTCTTGTGTCGATCTTATCCAGCTCTTCACGGATCAAGTTCATGGTCTCGATATCGTGGCATGCCATGAGATCGAAACGGAAGCCGTCGATATGGTACTCTTCGGTCCAGTAACGAAGCGAATCAATCATGAATTTACGGAACATGGTTTTGTCGGAAGCGGTGACGTTGCCGCAGCCGGAGGAGTTGAGGAATTTACCGTCCTGCATACGGAAGTAGTAGCCGGGGACGGTTTTTTCAAAGGGCGAATCAACAGCGGAGTATACATGATTATAAACAACGTCCATGATAACGCCGATTCCATCCTTATGAAGGGACTTTACCATTTCCTTGAACTCTCTGATACGAACCTCGCCGTGGTACGGATCGGTCGCGTAGGAGCCTTCGGGAACATTGTAATTGACCGGATCATATCCCCAGTTGTAGTCAACGCCGGTGATCTCGTTGACTGAGCCGAAGTCAAAGGCGGGGTTGATCTGGATATGGGTTATGCCCAGCTGCTTGAGATAGTCAACGCAGGTGGGGAAGTTGGTGAAGGGGATCACGGTACCGCGTTCGGTGAAGGCGAGGAATTTGCCGCGATGTTCTTTGCTGACGCCGGAGGTGTCGGACGAGGAAAAGTCGCGGACATGTATCTCCCAAATGATCGCGTCGTTGGGTTTATCTACAAGGATATGACCGTCATTCTCCCAATCCTCGGGGTTCGTTTGAGCGAGATCAACGACCTCGGAACGTTTAGAGTTCACGCCTACAGCCTTGGAGTAGACGTCCTGTGTTTCCTGGGTACCTTTAGCGGTCTTAATCACATAGGTGTAATAAATCTTGTTCAGATCACCGTCGACGGTTGCGGACCAAACGCCGGTCGAAGCGTCATAGAGCATTTGCTTGATGCCCAGCACCTGTGCGCCTTCCTCATAATATGAGCCGGTAGTATAGAGCTTTAAGAGCACCTGTTCCGCTGAGGGCGCCCATACCTTGAAGGTGGTGCATTCGGGGGTGTAGGTAAAGCCCAGATCATTTCCGTCATAGGTGTTATAATTTTCAGGCTTGTTGGAATAAAATGCGGTAGTACTCATTATGAGACCTCACTTTAATCATCGTTTTCGATTATGTACAAGCAATCATAATCAAACATATTTTATCATTATTTTTCGACTTTTTCAATAACTAAATGCCGGTTGCGAAGTTGTCTGCTGAAATTCCGTACTATTATCTAAAATTCAATAAGAAAAAGTGTGGATTATGTCAAAAAAGCTGTTTTGTTTTTCACTTTCGGAGCGTGTGTACATTATAAATTATGCGTATTGATTTCGCGTAGTTCCGTTATTTACAAAGTCCTATAGTTATGTTATAATACCATTATATATGAGTTTTACGGAATCGAGGGATAAATATGTGTGAAGAGATCAATAGCTCAGCCGAGAACCGCAATAATATATCACGTTATAAAATGAGAGAACAGGCGTTTTTCCTGTGCTTTGAATCGTTGTTTTCCGATTCAGACATTGATGAGCTGGCGGATAATGCCGGTGACGCGCGTGATGAATTTCTCAGCGACTATGCCATCGAATGTGCCAAAGGCGTGGCAGAGCATCGTTCTGAGATCGATGAAAAAATCAGTTCGAATCTGAAATCCGGTTGGAAGATCAGCCGTATTTCAAAGGTGTCTCTGGCGATCATGCGTCTGGCTGTCTACGAGCTGCTGTATATCGACGAGATCCCGGTATCGGTTTCGATCAATGAGGCGGTCGAGCTTTCTAAAAAATACACCGTTCAGGATGATACCTCATTTATCAACGGTGTACTCGGCGCTGTCGCGAAAGAGCTATGAGCATTTATCTCGGTATCGATACCAGTAACTACACCACTTCTGTTTGTCTGTATGACGCTGACAGCGGTAAGGTGATTTCCAAGCGCAGATTACTGCCTGTCAAAGACGGAGAACTGGGTCTTCGACAGAGCGATGCAGTTTTCCACCATGTACAGCAATTGCCCGATTTGTTTCAAGAAGCGTTTTCCGCCTTTGAAGGAAAGATCAAGGCGATCGGCGTATCCTTTGCGCCGCGTACCGAAAAAGGTTCTTATATGCCCTGCTTCACCGTCGGAATGATGGCGGCTGATATCCTTTCGTCTGTGCTGAAAGTACCGGTCTATGAATTCTCCCATCAGCAGGGACATATCGCAGCGGCGCTTTACAGCGTCGGACGATTGGATCTACTCAGCCGAAAGCATATCGCTTTCCATGTCAGCGGCGGTACGACCGAGGCGCTCTCGGTCAACGGAGAGGATGGCTTTTTGACTACGCGGATCGTTGCGAAAACGCTCGATCTCAACGCCGGTCAGCTGATCGACCGTATCGGTGTGATGCTCGGCTTGCGCTTTCCGTGCGGAAAGGAGCTTGAAAAGCTTGCGCTGAACTGTACGGAAAAGATCCCGGTCAAAGCAACATTGAAGGGGATGAACTGCTGCCTTTCCGGTGGGCAGAATATCGCCGAAAAATATCTGAAAGAGGGAAAAAGTCCTGCTTTTATCGCGCGGTTCGCGATGGAGTTTATTTCTGCGGCAATAAGCGGGATGAGCGGTCGTATCCGAGAAAGCTGCGGAGATCTGCCTTTCGTATACGCGGGCGGCGTGATGTCCGATACGATCATCCGCGATGCGCTCAGCGAGAAGTATGATTGTGTTTTTGCTTTGCCCGAGTTTTCTTCTGACAATGCGGCAGGCACGGCTGTACTAACCTCAGTAAAGGATCGATTATGTTAACACCTAAGGTTTTTTCCGTATCGCAGCTCAACGCTCATATCAGCAGCTTGATCGCATCCGATCCGCAGCTGCAGACGATCTTTATTGAGGGCGAGCTGTCGAATGTGAATATCAACGCCAAAAGCGGACATATGTACTTTTCGCTGAAGGATAAGAACAGCGTCGTCCGCGCCGTGATGTTTTCATGGAGCGTGAAGAATCTTCGATTCCGTCCCGAGGATGGTATGAAGGTGATCATGCGCGCCGGGGTCACGGTCTATGAGCCGAGCGGTCAGTATCAGCTGCGTGTCGAGGACATGCAGCCCGACGGCGTCGGTGTACTGGCTATGCAGTTTGAACAATTGAAAAAGAAGCTTTATGCGGAAGGGCTTTTTGCCGAGGAGCATAAAAAGCCGATCCCTGCTATGCCGAAAACCGTCGGCGTCATCACATCCCCGACCGGAGCCGCGCTGCGTGATATCATGGACATCATCGGCAGACGCTATCCATGCGTCGATCTCGTACTTGCACCGGTGTTGGTACAGGGTGACGAAGCTCCCGCGCAGTTGGCAAAAGCGGTGCAGCTGTTTTCCGACAACAAAGCCGCCGACGTTATCATCATCGGCAGGGGCGGCGGATCGATGGAAGATCTGTGGGCGTTCAACGATGAAGGGCTTGTCCGCGCGATCTATGCCTGTGAGATACCCGTTATCTCCGCGGTCGGTCATGAAACGGATACGACCCTTTGTGACTTTGTCAGCGATCTGAGAGCGCCTACGCCTTCAGCGGCGGCGGAGCTTGCTGTTCCGAATCGGTTGGATCTGTTGGAAAATGTGCAGACATTGTTCCGTCAAGGAGTCACCGCGGTGAACACCCTGTTCTCGCTGCAGGAGAACGATATGGAGAAGATCACCTCGGTCGTTACGGCCCATTCTCCGCTGGATGAGCTTGAGAAAGATACGGAGCTGCTCGAAAGCTTTGCGATCAGAGCCAAAAGCGCGGCTGAGAATAAATTGCAGCATGCCGAAGCGTCCGCGAAAGATCTTTTTACCACAGTGGAAGCGCTCAATCCCGTCGCGGTTCTCAACCGTGGTTTTGCGTATATCACCAAAGAGGATAACAACATCAGTTCCGTCAAGGATGTCGAAAGCGGTGATTTGCTCGACATCACATTAAAGGACGGTAAAATCGCAGCTCAAGTACAATAATCAATAAGAGGATATAAAAATGTCATTTGCACACCTGCATGTACACACCGAATACAGTTTGTTGGACGGCGCGTGCCGTATCTCTCGTCTGGTCAGTCGGGCGAAAGAGCTGGGACAAAACGCGCTCGCGATAACCGATCACGGCGTCATGTACGGTGTGATTGATTTTTACAGAGAATGTAAAAAGCAGGGGATCAAACCGATCATCGGCTGCGAGGTATATGTCGCACCACGTTCAAGGTTTGATAAGACCTTTGAACTGGACAGGGATTATTACCATTTGATCCTGCTATGTGAAAATCAGACCGGTTACCAAAATCTGATGAAGCTGGTATCGCTCGCGTTTACGGACGGATTCTACAACAAGCCTCGTATCGACTGCGAGCTGATGGAACGGTATCACGAGGGGTTGATCTGCCTTTCTGCCTGTATGTCGGGCGAAGTGCCGAAGCGGATCCTCTCCGGCGATGATGACGGGGCGTTGGAAAAGGCGCTGTACTATCAGCGTGTATTCGGAAAGGATCACTACTTTATCGAATTACAGAACCACGGGATCGAAGCCCAGCAGGAGCTGAATGTCAAATTGACAAAAATCGCGCGAAAGATCGGCGCCGGACTGGTCGCGACCAACGACTGCCATTATATTCGCAAAGAGGACAGCAAGCTTCATGATATCCTGCTCTGTATCCAGACGAACAGTACCGTCAATAACAAGAAGATGGGATTTGAGACAGAAGAATTCTATCTCAAGAGCGAAGAAGAGATGCGCTCGCTGTTCAGCGGTCTCGATGAAGCTTTCGATAATACGGTGAAGATCGCACAACGCTGTAACGTGGAGTTTGAATTCGGTAATCGCAAGCTGCCCGATTTCAAAACCCCCGATAACGAGGATCACTACGCATATTTTCGGCGCAAATGCTATGAGGGACTATATCGCCGATACGGAGATGACCCTGATAAATCCTTGACCGATCGTCTTGATTATGAGCTGTCGGTTATTCGCAGGATGGGATTTGTCGATTACTTTTTGATCGTCAACGATTTTGTGCAGTACGCGAAAAGTAAGGATATCCCCGTAGGTCCGGGTCGAGGTTCCGGAGCGGGATCGCTTGCCGCCTACTGTATCGGTATCACCGGTATCGATCCGATGAAATATGATCTGCTGTTCGAGCGTTTTCTGAACCCGGAACGCGTCAGCATGCCCGATTTTGATATCGACTTCTGCAAGGACAGACGCGGCGAAGTGATTGATTATGTGATCCGCAAGTACGGCGCCGACCATGTGGCGCAGATCGTCGCCTTCGGTACGATGCAGGCGAGGGGCGCGGTTCGTGACGTAGGCAGAGTTTTGGATATCCCGTACGCGTCCGTCGATAAGATCGCTAAAATGATCCCTTTCAGTTTTGATATGACGGTCGATAAGGCGTTGACTTTATCGGCGGAACTGCGTCAGAGCTACCATCAAGACGCTACCGTCAAGCAGATCATCGACATCGCGCGTGATCTCGAAGGAGTTCCGCGCCATATCACGATCCACGCGGCGGGCGTTGTGATCACCGACCGGCCCGTCAGCGACTATGTACCGCTCGCAAAATCCGACGACGCCGTTGTGACCCAGTTTACCATGACGACCTTAGAAGAACTGGGACTTCTCAAGATGGATTTTCTGGGGCTCAGAAATCTTACTGTTATCCACGACGCGGAGATGATGATCCGCAGGCGAGAGCCTAACTTTCATATTGATCACATTGACTATTCCGATAAAGCGGTATATGATATGATCTCTAGCGGAAATACCGACGGCGTGTTCCAGTTTGAAAGCGGCGGTATGAAGAATGTTTTGGTTCAGCTGAAGCCCGAGCGCTTTGAAGATTTGATCGCGGTCATTTCGCTGTATCGTCCCGGTCCGATGGATTCGATCCCGACCTATATCCGCAACCGTCATCATCCGGATCAGATCACCTATAAGCATCCGCTTCTGCAGCCGATCCTGAACGTCACTAACGGTTGCATCGTGTATCAGGAGCAGGTCATGCAGATCTTCCGCTCACTTGCCGGATATTCATTCGGTCGCGCAGATATCGTACGTCGCGCGATGAGTAAAAAGAAGCATGATGTCATGGAACGCGAGAAGCAGATCTTCATCCACGGTCTTGTGAATGAGAACGGTGATGTGGAGGTAGAAGGCTGCCTCAGACGCGGGATCGACGCAAAGACCGCTCTGTCGATCTTTGCGGAGATGGAGAGCTTCGCGTCCTATGCTTTCAACAAAAGCCATGCCGCGGCTTATGCTGCCGTGTCCTATCAAACCGCTTACTTGAAATGTCGTTATAAGCGTGAGTACATGGCGGCGCTGCTGTCATCTGTGATCGAAAGCCAGAATAAGACTGCTGTTTACATCGGTGAGTGCCATCGTCTCGGCATCGCTGTACTGCCGCCGAGTGTGAATGAAAGTGACAGCAAGTATACCGTATCCGGCGGCAATATCCGTTTCGGATTATCCGCCGTGAAGAATCTCGGCCTGGCTTTTATCAGCGCGATCATCAACGAGCGAAGGATGAAGCCGTTTGCTTCCTACTATGATTTTTGTCGCAGGATGAACGGAAAAGGACTGAATGCCCGTTCTCTTGAAAGCTTGATCAAATGCGGCGCTTTGGATCATCTCGGCTGTAACCGCCGCCAAATGCTCGCTGTTTCTAAAACGATCCTCGACGATCTTGAATATGATCGCCGCAGGGGAGGAGGCGCCGGTCAGATCTCGCTGTTCGATATGAGCTCAAGTACAGGCGGCGATGAGATCGCGATCCCGGATCTTGAAGAATTCCCGCTGAGTGAACTGTTGAATATGGAAAAAGAGATGGCAGGATTGTACCTCAGCGGTCATCCGATCGATGAATACGCCGCGTTTGCCGAATCTGTCAACGCTGATCGTATCAGCGATATCCTCAATATGGATGACGGCAGATATCATGATCGCTCCAAAGTCAAGCTGATCGCTGCCGTCAACAGGAACAAGACCCAGACGACTAAGAATAATAAGATGATGGCTTTTGCTGAGGTGGAGGATCGTTACGGTTCCTGTGAGGTCATCGTGTTTCCGAATGTTCTGGAGGAATCGCGTCAGTCGTTGTACGCGGGAGCTGTCATTGAAATCGACGGAACATTGAGCAGCAAGGAAGATGAAGAACCGCGTGTACTTGCGGACAAGATCACCGCTTTGCCGCCCGCGGCAGAATTGAAGCTGAACATGCGGCAAGCGACCGATATGCCGATCCGACCTCAAAAACAGCCTCATGAGCAAAAACTGTATCTGAAAGTCCCGTCGCTGGAGAGTCCGGAATACCGTAAGGCGAAGAATCTTCTCGAGATTTTTCCCGGTAATACGCCCGTTATCTTTTATCTGAGCGAAAGCCGGTCGCAGGTGTTGGCTCCCCACAGCCTTTGGACCGGTATCAACCCTACGATGTACGGCGAATTGCAATATCAACTGGGTGAGGACAGCGTCAAGCTGAAGTGAAGGGAATTTTTTGATGAATTTTGCATAAATACTTGATTATAAGAGTTGGTTTGTATTATAATAAATGTTGTATAATTTTATTCTTAATATATGACAGGAGGATGAACTATGGCTAAATCATTAGCAGTATTAACAAGCGGCGGCGACGCGCCGGGCATGAACGCGGCTGTCAGAGCGGTCGTCAGAGCCGGCATCTATAACGGCTTCAAGGTGTACGGCGTGTATAAGGGCTATAACGGTCTTTTGAACGGCGACGTCAAAGAAATGGATCTTCGTTCGGTTTCCGATATCCTCAGCCGCGGCGGTACTGTCCTGTACACCGCGCGCAGCAAGAAGTTTATGCAGGAGGAGTATCAGCTCAAGGCTGCCGAATACTGTCGTTCTCTTGATATCGAAGGCTTGGTCGTCATCGGCGGCGACGGCTCCTTCCGCGGCGCAAGAGCGCTTTCCAAAGCGGGTATCCCGACCGTGGCGCTTCCCGGCACCATCGACAATGATATCGCTTGTTCCGATTACACGATCGGTTTTGACACCGCAATGAATACCGCGGTCGAGATGATCGATAAGATCCGTGATACCGCTCAGAGCCATGATCGCTGCTCGGTCGTTGAGGTCATGGGTCGTCACTGCGGCGATATCGCGCTGCATACCGGTATCGCTGTCGGCGCTACTTCGATCATCGTACCCGAGATCGAGTATGATCTTGAGCGAGATGTCATCGCTCGTATTTATGAGCAGAAGGATACCGGCAAAAAGCACTTTATTATCATCGTAGCCGAGGGCGTCGGCGGCGTACAGGATATCTCTCATTACATCCAGCACCGTACCGGTATCGAGACCCGCGCCACGATCCTCGGACATGTACAGCGCGGCGGTTCTCCGTCTCTGCGCGACAGACTGATTGCGACCGACATGGGCGTAGCCGCGGTCCATCTGCTCGCAAAAGGTATCGGCAACCGTGTTATCGCTTCTCAGAACGGCAAGATCGTCGACTATGATATCACCGAAGCGCTCGAAATGCCGCGTGTGTTTGACGACAGATTGTATAAGGTAGCGATGGAGGTTTCCATCTGATTTCGGGTAACCGAATGATTGGAACGGATGGAATATGGGTATTCAATATTTTTACAACTTTTGTATCGCGGACAGAGATGATACCGATTTAAACAGCGATATTCTTTCTGCGGTGCGTAAGAGCTATTTCGCCACCTTTGATAAGATCCGTGACAGGATCACTTATGACAGCGAGGGCGAGTCGGTTCTGTATGATTACAATATCGAAAAGGATAAGCCGCTTCGCTGGACGGTCAAGAAGATCAGCGGAGAGTTGATGCAGGAGGTCACTCCTGCGCCCGAAGGCAGATATTATCTTTCCTTTTATAGGGATAGCAAGGTCGTAAAACGTCTGCTGTTCAGTAAGCTCCATACGCTGCTGAAAGCGGAGTACATGGATGAAACCGGCGCTGTCTGCTGTTCTGTAGAGCCGAGAAAGGTGCAGGGAGGCTTATGTCTGCTGTATACCGATGTGAAGCTCTCCGATCCCGTGGTTCTTTCCGCAATGCCCGACGTCTTTGACGAGAGGATCGTTGATCGGTTGAACGCGGAGTACTCCGATTATACGGCAGTGGCTTCTACAAACGACGGTATCATCTGGTTTATGTCGGATGATCAGACCGTTCATTTCCGCTCCTTTGTCGAA
>CADAUE010000038.1 GCA_902790985.1 uncultured Ruminococcus sp. | reverse complement strand
TCCGATTCTTCTGTTACCGGCTCCTGTCACACGCCCTCTGCCTTTTTACATTTGTGACTTTTGCCTATTGACAAACGGTCACTACATAACAGTATTAGGACAACGAGCAGTTTTCTACTCGTCAGCTTCCGGTGAGTCTGTCGGAAGCTCAGCTTCTGTCCAAGTATCATTTTGATATACTTCATACTTTATCAGTTGATCGTTGTTATCGTAGGTCAAACGTTCGGATTCGACGCCATCCTTGTATAACACCCTCTCGGAACCGTCTTTAGCGGAGCAGTAATCCTTCTCCGCGAGATTGCCTTCTTCATCATAAGAATAGGCGTAATAGTACTCCCCTATTCCGTTTGCCAGATAGTAGGTTTCTTTTCCGAGGCGACCGTTGCTGTCGTACTCATAAAGCACATAATGATCATACTGCTCTGAGACGTCATAGACGTCCCAGCGCGTTACGTCTCCGTTATCGTTATGATACTTTCTCTCATAGCCCGTAATATTACCGCTTTCATCCTTGATCGGTACATAAGCTCCGTCAGCGGGCTTGGAGCAGGCGGTAAACAGGAACAAACTTATCAGACAAAAGCTGAGAAAAGCTGTCAGTCTGCGGATCATTTTGTCTTGGAATGGAGCTTGACGGTGCTGCCGCGCTTGTCAACAGAAACCTCACCGACAACATCGGTACCGTAGATACGGTCGCCTGCGTCGCCGAGTCCGGGCAGGATGTAGCAGTTGGGATTCAGCTTTTCATCTTGAGCCGCACAGAAGAGATCAACGTCGGGATGCGCTTCGGTCAGCGCCTTGATACCCTCGGGAGCCGCGATGATGCAGAGGAACTTGATGGAACGAGGGTTGGAACGCTTGATGATCTGGATCGCGTCGATCGCGCTTCCGCCGGTAGCAAGCATGGGATCCAGGACAAATACATCTCTTTCGTCGATGTCTCCGGGGAGCTTGTTATAATACTCAACAGGCTTATGGGTCTCTTCATCTCTGTAAAGACCGATATGACCGACCTTAGCGGAGGGAACCATCGTCAGCATCGCGTCGAGCATACCCATACCCGCGCGCAGGATCGGGATGAATGCGAGCTTTCTGCCGGCGATCTTTTTCGCGGTCATCGGCGCCATAGGAGTCTTGATCTGTACATCCTCAAGAGGAAGGTCACGGGTAGCCTCGTAGCACATGAGCATGGAGATCTCGGAGATCAGCTCACGAAATTCCTTCGTTGGGGTGTTTTCGTCACGCAGGATCGAGAGCTTATGCTGGATCAGCGGATGATCAAATACTGTTACTTTACTCATAATATTTCCTTCTTTCTTAATAATAACAAATCATATTTTGAAATCACCGTTTTCGATAGCGGTGATCATATTCACTCGCTTTTCATGTCTGTCGCCGTCAAAAGGTGTAGAGAGGAAGATAGAAGCGAGCTTGACGGCCTTTGCTTCGTCGATCACTCTGCCGCCCATACACATGATGTTGGCGTTGTTGTGGCGGCGTGTCATCTCAGCGCAGAATTCATCGGTGCATACCGCGGCGCGGATGCCTTTTACTTTGTTTGCCGCCATGGAGACGCCGATACCGGTACCGCAGCAGATGATACCGAGCTCCGCGTTGCCGTTCGCGACGTTCTTCGCTACCTGATAAGCGTATACAGGATAGTCTACGCTTTCATCGGTATAACATCCGTAGTCGGTGTAAGCGATATCGTTCTCCTTCAAATACTCGATTACGGCGTTTTTGATTTGCAGACCGCCGTGGTCACAACCTATAGCAATCATCATGAACCTTCCTTTTCTGTTAATTTTGCGTTTCTTTCTCTCTCAGCCTGAGAAAGTCTGAGATAGCTCGGCATAAGAGCCGCCGGGGAGATCGTCTCTCCCCTATTGTATTTTTCAAGAGCCGCAAAAGCAGTTGCCGAGGCTCTTTGATACCGAAGATGTTCCGGTGCAAGACGGATCATAGGATCGTCAGCCGCTTCAAAGACCAGATGCGCGCCGTCACCGACGAGGATCACCGGGCTGTTCAACGCGCGAAGCTCGCGGATCAAATCATCGACAGCGATCGCTCTGTCATCACATACGCGCTCGATCGTATCGTTATCGACACGAAAAACCGCGTTATATACTTGGCTTCTCCTGGCGTCCATACAGGCGCAGATATAAGCGGACTGACCGAAAAACAGATACGCCATGCTCTCGAGCGTCGATATCGCTATACACGGCTTGTCCAAAGCGTAAGCCATACCTTTGACGGCGCTGACGCCGATGCGTACTCCCGTAAAGGATCCCGGACCGCTGTTGACAGCATACACATCGATATCGGAAGCGGATCTCCCGCTGATCTGCAAGACGGATTCCGTCATCGCTATCAGCGTTTGACTATGGGTCAATCCGGAGTTCAGATAATAATCGGCTAAAATCTTTCCGTTCTCCAGCAAACACACAGATGCGGGCGTCGCGGAAGAATCAACGGATAATATCAGCATAATGATCCAACCCCTCTATCTCAAATACGCGATGATCCTCATGCTCGGTTTTTCCGATACGAATACGGATCGCGTCAGTTTCCAGCTCACTTTCGATGTTTTCGCTCCATTCGATGACGATAACGCCGTTGCCGATATAGTCATAATAACCGGTCGCGAACAGATCGTCGGCGTCGGCGATACGATACATATCAAAGTGATATACAGGGAATCTCCCGTTGTAGACGTTCACGATCGCGAAGGTAGGGCTGCTGACTCCGTCCGAGATATCAAGTCCCTTGCACAATCCGCGTGTGAAAGCCGTTTTTCCGGCTCCCAGATCGCCGAAAAGCGCGATCATTTCATTTCCCTTGAGTACCGCAGCTATCTTCGCGCCGAGTTCTTCTGTCTCGCGCGGTGAAGCTGTCATAATCTTGATCATAGCTCACTCCATCTGACGGCTGAAGCGATCAGCCATGCACATTATCAATTTTATATTCTAACACAACGCAAGCCGGAAATAATGCTGTAGGATAAAATTAAAAAAATATTACAAATATTTATCTTGTAATTACCGCCCCGTTTCTCTATAATATAGGGTGAAAAAGCTTGAGAGGATTTATATGACGAAAATCATCAAAGGTCTGACGAAGTTTTTCACAAAATCCGACGTCATTCTATGGTTGTTGGCGGTTGCGGCAAGCGTTTACAGCTTGATACTGATCAACTCGATGCAGCGCGCTTCCGACTACAGCTATATGACGCCTCAGATCCTGGCGCTGACATTAGGCTATATCGCGGCGGTCGTCATCACGCTGATCGACTATGAAGCGATCTCGAGGATGTGGATCCCCTTGATCATTCTGTCGCTGGTATTGCTGGGGATCGTTTTTGTATTCGGCCGTAATGTCGCCGGTACGGATGATACGGCGTGGATCACGCTGCCGGGCGGAATATCGTTCCAGCCGTCGGAGCTGGTGAAAATCTTTTTTATCATCACCTTTTCCAAACACTTACAGATTCTGAAAAATAATGATATGCTCCACAGTCTTGTCGGCGTTATCACGTTGTTGGTACATATGGGGATCCCGGTAGCGCTGATCCATATGCAGGGTGATGACGGAACGGTACTGATCTTTATCTTTATGTTCTTGATCATGTCCTTTGTCGGCGGCGTTCAGCTGAGATACTTTTTGATCATGCTGCTTCTGCTGGCGGCGGGTATCCCGATTTTTTGGAATTACTATTTGAACGACGAGCATAAAAACCGCTTTACCGCGATATTTGACATTGACGGAAACGCCATGAAGACTTACGGCTGGCAGCAGTACCAGGGTAAGGTCAGCGTTGCTTCGGGCGGACTGAGCGGGTCCGGACTGGGAAACGGCGCCCGGGTCGCTTCGGGTATCGTTCCGGAACAGGAGAACGACTTTATCTTTACGGTTGCCGGTGAAGAGCTCGGATTTATCGGATGTCTGCTCCTGTTATTCATTCTGTTGGCGATCTGCGTCAAGATCATCATTGACGGGATGTCTGCGCGCGATTATCTGGGCAAGATGATCTGTATCGGCGTATTCTCTATGATCGGCGTTCAGACGATCATCAACGTCGGCATGGTGCTGGGACTGCTCCCTGTAGTCGGAATCACCCTTCCCTTCTTCTCCTCCGGCGGTACTTCTCTTCTTTCGGTGCTGATCGGTATCGGCTTGGTACAAAGCGTTTACTATCATAAGGATGTTTCGGAATCGCCGCAGGGAAGGCTGAAGAATAATCGCTACAAATACCTAAACCCTTCGGTTCATTACTGATACTAAGTATGACAGAATAGAAAAGCTCATAACAGAACGCACTACTTGATCGTAGTGCGTTCTTTCTGTCATTTATTTCTTTGTGACATTCACGTTGGCGGTGTACGTACCGTACACCCAACATTCCGAGTAATCCGAACCAACGGTGACCTTTAACGGTACCGTCAGCGACATCGTTTTACCCGCCTTAGCGTCATCCAGTAAACCGCTGTAATCAGTTACCGCGGTAACGTCGGACGCGGATATACTGTTGATCAGATCCTCGGGCCCGCAGATCGTAACATCGACAGTTCCGGATGAAACCATCTCGGTTGTATAATTGTTCGTATCGATGCTGTTGGAAACCTTGGCGCTCACCGTAGTTGCGTTATAGGAGTTCAGATCCATCGTAACGGACGCGGAGGTTTCTCCGGAAACGACTTTACAGCCGGATGGAAGCGTAATGTCGAATCTTTCGCTCACGCTTTCATTTTTCAACTTAGTGAAATCCAGTGTCCCGATAGTGAGCTTGCTATCCTTGATCTTATCGAGGGTATCCTGCGGACCTGCTACACGGATCGTGGAAGGACTGATCTCGACTTTCGGATAATCGGAAGGCGCGTTCGATACATCGACGCCGAGCGAGATCGTCTTGATCGGAAGAACGGTTACGCTGACTTCGACGCTGTCGACGTCGCAGGTGGTGTAATCCAGAGTAATCTCATTACCCTCTTCGTCAAAGAATCTGAGCTTTTCTTCTTTTGAGGTGACATCCTCTGTGAGCGTGTCGATGACCGCGACGGATTTGATCTCGTTGACTTCCGTCTCGGGACCTGTGAGGATGACCTTTGTCTGAGACAAAGCGGCATTACCGTAGTTGTTCTTTTCATCGTTATGCTCGACAGTGATCTGGTTGTCGATCGTAAACTCAGCCTGCTTCTCGCGGTCGACATAGACCGTGATATCGGAGGGATTGACCGAATCTATGGTATAGTTGGATTTGATGCCGGTCTGTCGGGCAACGATCGGCAGGGTATGATAACCGGGCGACAGCAGAGAGGCGTTCTGGGTAGCGACAGCCTGGATATCCGAGGACGTAACAGTGCTGGTCGCCATCAAGTTACCTTTGACGACAACGGTTGCGGTCAAGCTCTCTGCGCCGAACAGCTTCAGATCTTCTTTTTGCGCGTCCTCGGGAAGTTCGACGATGATAGGAACATCAACGGAAGCGGTGCGGTTTTCCGCATTGGAGGACAGGTTGATGATGAACCAGGCGGATACCGCGATCAAAAACGCCATTACCAATAAGGTGATATTGTGGGAAAAGAACCTTGATAACAGAGATTTTTCTTTCTTATTATTCATCGCCCTTCTCCTTCCTGCTCTTGAAAAGTCCGGAAAACAGATTAGAGCGATCATTGTCACCTGTAACGATCAGCTTGACCAACTCGTCATAGAGCGTGTTGCGGGTGTAATCGCGCGTCAGCATACCGTTCAGCGCGATCGATATACTGCCGGTTTCCTCCGATACAACGACAACGACGGCGTCGCTTTCTTCGCTCAAACCGATCGCGGCACGATGACGCGTTCCGAGAGACTGGCTGACATTGAGGCTGTTCGTCAGCGGAAGAATACAACCTGCTGCTAAAATATGACCGTTTCGGATGATACATGCGCCGTCATGCAGCGGAGCTTTATTAAAGAAAATGTTACCGATCAGCGCGGGAGAGGTGTCGCTGTTCAAATAGGTACCGGTTCCGGCGATCTCGCTGAGCATACTCTCGCGTTCAAATACGATCAGCGCGCCGGTCTTTGACTTAGAGAATACCGCACAGCTGTCGGCAACGTCGCTGATCGCCTTGATCGTCGGAGACTCGATCGTCTGAGTGGTATTCACGATATTTTTCAGCGTTTTATTACTCCTGCCGAGACGTTCCAGTCCCTGCCTCAATTCGGGTTGGAAGATAATGATGATAATGATCGCGGAAAACTGGAAGATCGACGATAAAATATAGTTGACCATCGTCAGCTGAGCGATACCGGAGATCGCGTATACGACAAGCAACACGACAACACCCTTGATCAGCTGTCCGGCACGGCTCTGCCTCAGCAGCTTAAAAAGGTAGTACAAAATCAGTGTGATGATGACAATATCAATAACATCTTTGAACTGAAAAGATTTCAATGTAGTCCATAGGGTGGACATCATGTTATTCATAAATGCTTCCTTTCGGAAAAGCGTATCGCCTTTCCTCTATTTCGATCCGCAGGTTTGCGGAGTGTCCTAAGTTGCCCATACAAGCATATTGTTAGTTCAATTGTAACACACGCTTATTCTGATTGCAAGACGATTAGCTGAATTTCCTCAAAGAATTCAGCAATAAGTTCATATCGGTCCGGGTCGTAAACACTGACGGCGATATGCGGACAGTGCCGGATGAAAGCGTTCCCAGGTGATCATGCGCCATCGGCGCGCAGTGCAGCCCGCCTCTGACGGCTATACCGTGTTCTTTCGAGAGATATCCGGCAACGCTTTCGCTGTCGGCGCTGTCTACCGTAAAGGATAAAACCGGGACGTCGCGGTGAGCTTTATCGTGGTTTCGATAGAGCTTTATTCTTCGATGATCTTTCAATCTTTCTTCCAGAAAACGGATCAAACGTGATTCTCTTTCATAGATCTCCCGGATCCCCTGTCTTTGAACAAAGCGGATCCCCTCTTGTAAGCCTATGATCCCGGGGATGTTCAACGTACCCGCTTCCAACCTGTCGGGATAGAACGACGGCATGGACAGTTCAAAAGATTCGCTTCCCGTTCCGCCGTCGATCAGCGACTCAACAGGATTATTGTTGCCGATCAGCAGCAGTCCTATTCCCATAGGACCGTACAGATATTTGTGACCCGCACAGCAGACAAAATCATATTGATCGTTCTCTATATCGATCGGCAAAACGCCTGCGCTCTGTGCAGCGTCAAGGCAGAAGAGGATCTCATAGCTGTGGGCTAAGGCACAGATGCGCTCGACAGGCAATCTGTACCCGAAAACATTCGACGCATGCGTACAGATGATCATCCGCGTGCGACGGTTGATCGCTTCTCTGAAATTTTGCAGGGTCTTTTCGTCGTCATCGGGCACGATCTTTGAGACGCTGTAGGTGATCTTTCCCTGTTCCGACAGCTTATGAAGCGGTCGAGCAACCGCGTTATGCTCCAAAGAAGAAATGATCACATGATCACCCTGTTTCAGCACGCCTTTGATGACCGTGTTCAGCGCGTGAGTACATCCGGGTGTGAATATGACAGAATCTTCGCTTGGCGCTCGAAAGAACTCTTTGACGGTCTTACGCGCTTCATACACCTTTTGAGACGTTTTGAGAGAGTCGCGGTACCCTCCCCTGCCCGGATTAAAGCCGTATTCACGCATCGCGCTGTTGACCGCGCGGATCACCCGGGGAGGCTTGGGGTAGGTGGTGGCGGAATTATCGAGATAGATCATATCTCTTCACGCTCTGCCCTACCTAAGATACGAACGCCCTTCTTTCTGAGAAGAAGTTCGGCTTTGTCGGCTTCATTCGGCACGAACAAACAGTAGCCGCAGGATTTGATCCCGGTATTCTTCGGGGTACGCTGGATAAAGGAACGGATATTATATTGATCCAAAATACTCTTAGCCTTCATCGCGTAGGTCACGGAAGGCACGAGTATCAATTCTTTTTTCATAAAAAACACCTCTGTTCCCTATCAGTTTATGATAGAAAAACAAAGGTGTGAGATGCGCGCATCTTTTTTCTGTTTATATCTTAACAAGGATGTTTCATAAGCGAACAGATGATCAGCCCTTCAATACATCGGACATATCATACAGACCGGCGGGCTTGTCCTTGAGGTAGACCGCGGCATTGACGGCTCCGGCGGCAAAAACGCCTTTGGACTGCGCCTGATGCTTCAAAGATACGACCTCGTCATGACCCGCGAAGATGACCTCGTGTTCACCGACGATCGTACCGCCGCGGATAGAATGGATGCCGATCTCGTTATGCTCACGCTTTTTGCGATACGCGTGGCGGTCATAGATATACTGTGTATCCTTTACTTTCTCAGAGATCGCGTCGGCGATCATCAGCGCCGTGCCCGACGGGGCGTCGATCTTCTGATTATGGTGCTTTTCGACGATCTCGATATCAAAGCTGTCCGACAGCACCCGTGCCGCCATTTTGGACAGAGCGATCAGCACGTTGATACCCAGAGACATATTGCCCGAGTAAAAAACAGGGATATCCTTTGCAGTGTCCTTGATCTTCTTGACCTGTTCCTCGGAAAAGCCCGTCGTACAGATGATCACGGGTATATTCTTCGAAACAGCAAAGCTGAGCATATCATCGAGCACCAGCGGATTGGAAAAGTCGATAATAATATCCGGCGTTTCTTCAACATCGACAAAGCAATTGTACACCGGATAGGTCTTATTTCCTTCGGCGAGATCCACGCCGCAGGAAATCATCACATCATCGCGGCTGTTGACACAGGCTTCTACAGCCTGTCCCATCTTTCCCAGACATCCGTTCAATAACAGTTTAACCATCGTGTTACCTCCTGATAAGAGAACAGGGCGAAAAGCTCGCCCTGTACAATTTATGCGTATTTTCCGATCAAGTTGTACTTAGCCAGACAATCCTTGAGATCGTGATAACCCGAATAACTCATCGGAACCAGCGGCAATCTGCACTCGCCGGCATTGAAACCGATCAGGTTCATCGCGGTTTTGACGGGGATCGGGTTGACGTCAGAGAACATGATATCCATCAGCTCAACATAATGGAAGTTCATCTTTGACGCTTCGACAAAGTTGTTGTTCAGACAAAGCTCGCAGATCTCGTGCATTTCCTTGGGGCAGAAATTAGAGAATACGGAAATGACGCCCAATGCGCCTAAGGACATGAACGGGACTGTCTGATCGTCGTTACCGGAATAGATGTCCAGCCTGTCGCCGCAGAGCGAGCGTGTCTGTGATACGCTGGAGATATCGCCGTTCGCTTCCTTTGTCGCGACGATGTTCTCATGCTTGCAAAGCTCAGCATAGGTCTTAGGCTTGATATTGCAGCCGGTACGCGACGGTACATTATACAGGATCATCGGCAGATCAATATTGTCCGCAATCGTAGTAAAATGACGGATCAAGCCGTTCTGCGACGTTTTATTATAGTAGGGAGTGACCGATAAGAGCGCGTCAGCGCCGGAAGCCTCTGCGGATTTTGACAGCTCGATCGCGGTGCTGGTATCATTGGAACCCGTACCCGCGATAACGGGGATGCGTCCGTTGATGCGTTCACATACGAAAGAGAGGACCTCGCAGTGCTCTTTAACAGTCAGAGTAGCCGCTTCGCCGGTCGTGCCGCAGGCGATGATAGCGTCGGTGCCGTTTTCTACCTGGAATTCCAGCAAACGAGCCAACTCGTTATAATTTACAGAGCCGTCGCTGTTCATCGGGGTGATCAGCGCAACGCCTGCTCCTTTAAAAATATGCTTACTCATAGTGAATCCTCCATTTACGGAATTAGATTTCAGTCATAGGTAATGCGATCAGTCCATGTAGCCTTCCGCGCACAGCAGCTCAGCCATCAGTACCGCGCCGCCGGCAGCGCCGCGAAGGGTGTTGTGCGACATGCATACGAATTTCATATCATACTGTGTGTCGGGTCTGAGACGACCGACGGAAACAGCCATGCCGCCCTCGAGCATACGCTCGGACTTGATCTGAGGTCTGTCGGGTTCGGTGAAATAGTGCAGGAACTGCTTGGGAGCGGAGGGAAGCTCAAGCTCCTGCGCTCTGCCCTTGTAGTTGTTCCAGATGTCGATGATCTCCTCGACAGAGGGCTTATCCTCTACGCCGAAGCTCATGAATACAGCGGCGGTATGACCGTCGGATACGGGAACGCGGATGCACTGGGAAGTGATCGCGATATCATCGGCGTTGACGATCTTGTCGCCTTCGATATGACCCCAGAGCTTCAAGGGCTCCTGCTCGCTCTTCTCTTCCTCACCGCCGATGTACGGGATGACGTTATCTATCATTTCGGGCCAACGCTCAAAGGTCTTGCCCGCGCCGGAGATCGCTTGATAGGTACAGGCAAGGACTTTATTGACCTTGAACTTCTCTTTGATCGGATGGATCGCGGGAACATAGCTCTGTAAGGAGCAATTGGACTTGACCGCGATAAAGCCGCGCTTTGTTCCGAGACGCTTTCTCTGCGCGTGGATGATCTCAGCGTGTTCGGGGTTGATCTCGGGCACGATCATCGGAACGTCGGGTGTGCCGCGGTTGGCAGAGTTGTTGGATATGACAGGGCACTCGGCTTTCGCATAAGCTTCCTCAAGCGCTTTGATCTCATCTTTCTTCATATCTACCGCACAGAACACGAAATCGACCTTGGAAGCGACAGCTTCAACATCAGCCGCATCCATGATGACCATGTCTTTGATGTTCTCGGGGATCGGAGCGGTCATCGCCCATCTGCCTTCTACCGCCTCCTGATAGGTCTTTCCGGCGGAACGCTTGGATGCTGCGATAGCGGTTACATGAAACCACGGATGATCGGCAAGCAGCAGAGAGAATCTCTGACCCACCATACCCGTGATACCGATGATTCCAACGTTATAAGATTTCATATCATATTCCTCCAAATTTTCAAAAAACAGTTGAGTTTTTTACAATAATAATATATTATGTTATAGGCAAATCATGACAGAATACTAGATATCCTTTTACACAGTAATTAATATACCATATCTGCTATCTCTTTGTCAATTTCAATTATGTAATAAGTTGGCAGGGATAACAGGGATGTTTTTATGCAAATTCCGATACAGAGGTCATATTTATGAGAACCAGCGACTTTTTTTATGAGCTTCCGCAGGAGCAGATCGCCCAGACGCCGATCGAGCCGCGTGATCACTCACGGCTGATGGTATTGCATCGCGACAGTGATGCGATCGAGCATGAACATTTCTATAATATCATCGATCACTTGAATGAAGGCGACTGTCTGATCGTCAACGATTCCCGCGTGATCCCCGCGAGGATCTACGGTTACAAAGAAGATACCGGCGCGAAGATTGAATTCTTACTGTTGAAGCAGATCGGCGGCAACCGCTGGGAAACCTTAGTGAAACCCGGCAGAAAAGCGAAGATCGGTGCAAGATTCATCTTCGGCGACGGCTTGCTGAAAGCTCAGGTCGTCGATATCGTAGACGATGGCAACAGGATCGTTGAACTGAGCTGTGAAGAAAACATCTTTACGACACTCGACAAAATCGGTCAGATGCCCCTTCCCCCTTATATCACGGAGAAGCTCGAGGATCAAGAGCGCTACCAGACCGTCTATTCTCATGAATTAGGCTCAGCAGCCGCGCCGACAGCAGGGCTGCACTTTACGAATGAGCTGCTCGACAAGATCCGCCAAAAAGGCGTGAACATCGGTTACGTCACCCTGCATGTCGGTTTAGGCACTTTCCGCCCCGTCAAGGTGGATGATGTGACCAAGCACAAAATGCACAGCGAGCATTACGAGGTGTCCGCCGAAACCGCCGAGCTGATCAAACAGACAAAAGCTGACGGCAAGCGCGTGATCGCGGTAGGGACAACCTCCTGCCGTACCTTGGAGAGCGTCGCGGCAAAATACGGTGAGATCAGAGCCTGTGACGGTTACACCGATATCTTTATCTACCCGGGGTTTGAGTTTAAGGTGCTGGACGGTCTGATCACCAACTTCCATCTCCCCGAGAGCACTCTGATCATGCTGGTTTCCGCGTTTTACGGCTATGACAAAACGATGAAAGCTTACGAAATCGCCGTCAAGAAGAAATACAGATTCTTTTCCTTCGGTGACGCTATGGCGATCTTATAAGAGGTACTTATGTATAAACTGACCAAACAAGAAGGAAACGCTCGGCGCGGAGAGTTCAAGACCGTACACGGCACGGTACAGATGCCGGCGTTTATGAATGTCGCGACCTGCGGCGCGATCAAAGGCGGGCTATCTGCTTATGATCTCATGGGTATCAAAACGCAAGTGATGCTCAGCAATACCTATCATCTGCATCTGCGTCCCGGTGATGAGATCGTGCGCAAGCTGGGCGGATTACATAAGATGACCGGATGGGACGGCGTGATCCTCACCGACTCCGGCGGGTTTCAAGTGTTTTCTCTCGCGAAGCTGAATAATATCAAAGAAGAAGGCGTTATCTTCAACTCCCATATCGACGGCAGACGGATCTTTATGGGTCCCGAGGAGAGCATGCGTATCCAGTCAAATCTCGGTTCTACCATCGCGATGGCGTTTGATGAATGTGTCGAAAACCCGGCTGAATATGAATACGCGAAGAAATCCGTGCAGCGTACCACAAACTGGCTCAAACGCTGTAAAGCCGAGATAGACAGGCTCAACAGCTTGGAAGATACGCTCAACCCGAATCAAATGCTGTTCGGCATCAATCAAGGCGCTACCTATCGCGACCTTAGGATCGATCACATGAAAGAGATCGCCGAGCTGGAGCTTGATGGTTACGCGATCGGAGGTTTAGCGGTCGGCGAACCTGCGGAGGTGATGTACGAGATCATCGAAGCGGTAGAGCCCTTTGCGCCTAAGGATAAGCCTCGCTACCTCATGGGCGTCGGAACACCTGTCAACATCCTTGAAGCCGTACATAGAGGCGTCGATCTGTTTGACTGCGTCATGCCCTCTCGCAACGCGCGTCACGGTCATCTGTTCACATGGAGCGGTATCATCAACATCAATAACGCAAAGTACGAGACGGACGACTCCCCTATCGACGCCGCCTGTGACTGTCCTGTATGTCAGCGTCATACGCGCGCCTACATTCGTCATCTGCTCAAAGCGAAGGAAATGCTGGGTATGCGGCTGGCTGTTATGCACAACCTTTACTTTTACAATACTCTCATGCAGCGGATCCGTGATCATCTGGATGACGGAACATTCGAAGATTTTTATCAAAAATACAGAAATATTCTTGATAAGCGCATTTAATTCTACTTTTGACTTGCAAAAATCGGATTAACCTGTTATAATATTTTGGAATTATGTTTTGAAAGGAAGTTTGTTATGTTTGGTAATGGCGAAGGCGCCGGCGGCAGCTGGTGGATTATTCTTATTTATATCGGCTTGTTTGCCGTACTTTACTTCTTGTTGATCCGTCCGAACTCCAAGAAGAAAAAGCAGGAACAGGAGATGCGCAACAATATCGCGATCGGTGACGATATCACCACGATCGGCGGTATCCAGGGCAGAATCATCGCGATCAAAGAGGACGAGGACGCGTTCGTCATCGAGACCGGTCCCGACCGTACCAAGATGAAGTTCAAAAAATGGGCGATCTCCAGTGTGGACACCGTCAAAGATACTCCCGCTGATAATGCTCATGTACGGTAAGGAAGCAAGCAACCGAAAACAAGAGATAGACCGCCAGCACTACACTATTCCGAACCAAAGACCAAAAGATAAGCATTGT
>CADAUE010000037.1 GCA_902790985.1 uncultured Ruminococcus sp. | reverse complement strand
AGAAAGTGCAGGCAGGCTGGCGCCTGCCAAGATCGATAAGCCGAAAATTGCCGAAATATTGCCATTTTCAGCAGGTTCGGATTATTTCTGTCACCCTAACCGCTTAGGTCTGATATCCGATCTTTTCCCGGTTCCATATTTTTCCTCCGTTCAATCTATCGCCGTGCCGAGCCCGGGATTGAAGGCGGGCATCAGTTGTAATTTGAACAGATTGACCTTGTGTTTATGGTCGATCAGTTCTTTGTGCTCCAAGTTGTCGATCTCGCCGGTGCGGACGTAGCGGTCGAGCTCCGCGTAGGTGAAGCCGAGATTATCCTCGTCGGTCTTGCCGCACAGCCCGTCGGAGGGTACCTTGTCGACCGGCTCTGAGGGGAGTCCGAGCAGTCTGCCGATCTGTTTGATCTCGTCGACCGTCAGGTGCGAGCAAGGGCTGAAATCGCCTACGCTGTCGCCGTAGCGGGTGGAGTAGCCGACCCAGTCCTAGGAGAGGTTGCAGGTGTTGGCGACGCGTCCGTTGCGGCTCGGGGATACTGCATGTTATCTCACTTTACCTCTATCTGACAGCTTCTCATGGTCTCGAGAGCCGCCTCGTGTTTTTCGGGCGTGACACCCGCACAGCAGGAGGAATCTACGCAAATAGGAGACTCACAGAAGATCGCTTTCAAGAGCAGCGCGTTAGATACCACGCAGATATCGGTGCAAAGACCGATCAGCTCGATATCACACGGCTCTCCGTCACAGGCTTGCATGACCAGTCCGGGGAGCTGTGCCGCACCAAACGTGACCTTCTCCACAGGAGTATAGCCCTTCTTTTCCAGAGCGGCGGCAACATTCTCATCGAGCTGCCAGCCCGGTGTTCCCTTGATGCAGTGAGGTACAGGGAGATTCCTGCCCTCCATGGTCTGCATATAATTCTCGCCGTGCGTATCAAAGGTTGCGAAGATCTCGCCGTCAAAGCTCTCGATCTTTTTCACGACCTCGGGGACGATCGCTACAGCCTCTTTGGTGCCGAGAGCGCCGTCTACGAAGTCCTTTTGCATGTCGACTACGATTAAAAAGTGTTTCATGAGCAGTTCCTTTCTTCTGTTGATACAGACAGAGTTTATTTGCGCTTATACAGTTTTGCGGGACGATGCCCCGCGCCTTCGGTATATTCGTCGGTCTCTGTCACTAGACCGGAGACCTTTCGGCGGAAATTGGCGGAAAGCACCGAGATGTTCATCACGGCTTCCTGGACGTTCTGCAGTTCCGTGAGCGTGAATTTTTCGGGCAGGAAATCGAAAATGAATTCAAAATCCTTTGCGCCGTTTCGCAGCGCTGTCAGCGCCCTTGCGATGATCGCCGCATGATCAAAGGCGAGTCCGCCGCTGTCTCGGATAACAAATGCGGTGATGCCGAAGCGGCTTTTTTCCTCATACAATTCGGCGCTGAGAACAACGTCGTCATGACTGAGCCGCAGGAGATATTCCCCTGTTTCATTCTGCTCAAAGCTGACGTCGAACCACTGGGCGTCGGCGGCGTCGTCACCCGATCGCTGGGTCTCCTCCGTGTTGCCGATCACGCTGACAAAAGCGTTAGAGATGATCCAGCCGCGGGGATCGCGCCCCGGCTCGCTGAACATTCCGATCGACATGAGTGACGCCGGTACGACAGAGGTCTCTTCCTCGACCTCTCTGAGTGCGCAGTCCTCGATTGTCTCTCCCGGAGAGAGGAATCCTCCCGGCAGCGCCCAACAATCCTTGTAGGGATGACCGCCGCGGCGGATCAGCAGCAGAGACAGGACACTGTGCGAATCCTTGCGGAAGTTATCCGACTTCTTCGATCGCAGCTTGAAAACGACGATGTCGGCGGTCACCGAAGGGCGAGGATAATCATCCATTGAATAGGTTTCTAAAAATTTTTCTTCTTCTTGCAAAGAGAATCACCTCGATCAGTTAATCTCAAAATGATAATATCATGTGAGAATTGACTTGTCAAGATAGGCTGCCGGGGTACTTTTTGATCTATATGACCAGATTTCCCTTATTGCAACAGATCCCGATCTCCACGGCAGCGCCGGAGTTGAATTCGATATAGTCCTGCTCCATTCCGTCGCTGAAGATCACGCCGTTATACGCCATTTGCGAGGCGATCTTCAGCGGAGCGTTCCGACTGACTGTTCCGAACACCAGA
This sequence comes from uncultured Ruminococcus sp., assembly GCA_902790985.1. Lineage (GTDB taxonomy): Bacteria > Bacillota > Clostridia > Oscillospirales > Acutalibacteraceae > Ruminococcoides. The sequence goes on along the minus strand of CADAUE010000037.1, from coordinate 11,749 downwards.
TCCACGCCGGTGGTTCTGCTCGGATAGGGTTCGCGAACGGTATAGTACAGGTAGTCGGACTCCCATGTGAAAGCGCTGTCGATACGCGGTTGTTCTCTTACGCCGCAGAAGCGGTCGATGCCGCTTGCTCCGGCAAGGATGCTTTTCAGCCATCCTGTCGCCCCCAGTCCCGTCGATACGATGATCCCGCTGGAGCTCTGCTGTTCACTTTTTGAGCCGGCGGTCAGCGTATAGCGTGCCGACGCGTGGGTGCGCTGACCGATGAAGATATCATTGACGCCGATGAGGGTCTGGCCGTTGTTGAGGGTCGCTTGTGCCATGGTGATATTTCTGACGCGTCTGATTCCGCTGTCGGTTTCCGGTACGATTTTCTCAAGATCCGGGGCGGTAAACGGCAGCAGTACGCCGTCCCAGCGCGCGGGATCGGGATTGATGCCGATGAGCTTCTGGGTGCTGAGGTACTTGAGCGAGTTGGCGACCAATCCGTCGCGACCGATCACAATGACCAGATCCTTTTCTCCGAAGAGGAATCCCGGGACAAATTCCCGGTCTATGATCTGTAATCTTCCGTAACTCTCCAGATAGGATACGGCACACCGGACTGCATCGTGATAGGTTCGATCCTCGATGAGGTAATCTTCGAAGTCCCCGCCGTAATGCTCGATGTAGAATTGCGCCTGACCGACGGTGTTATAGCGCTTGATCAGATCCTCAAGCCTTGTTTTCTGTGTGATCAATACGATCTTTCTATCGGTTAAGCGTTTCATATATTACCCTCGTTTCTTATGGTTTAGCGGTCAGGCTTTCAAGCAAATCGGGCGTGATATTCAGCGTGCCGATCTTTTCGCTGTTGGCGGCGAGCTTCTCAAACGCGGCTGCGATCATCCGCTCGGGTTCCATGTTCAGTGTTGCCAGCGCGACCAGCACTTCGGGCCTCAGACGGTTATACGCGTCCATCACGGCTCCGATGCGATAGGCTTCGGCGTCCGCGTCCTTCTTCGCGTTTTCCAGCCGCATCTCGGCGAGTTCCTTGCGCTTGCGCTCGATCTCGATCTGCGCGTCGATCCTCATCTGTTCACGCTCTGCTTTCGCGACGGTCTCGATCCGCGCCTGTTCGGTTTGAGCGTTGATGCGGATACGTTCGAGTTCGTTTTCTTTCTCGAGGATCATCCGCTTGGTCGCGATCTCTGTCTCACGGATCTGCTTCTTCTTTTCTTCAACGGAGATCTCGGTATTCAGTTCGTTTTCCTTGACCTTTCTCTCCTGCTCGATCGAGGCGTTTCGGCGCTCATACAGCGCGTCGTCGCTTTCTTTCTGGATCTCCTCGCGGGTGCGCGCTTCCAGCGCGCGATGGGTCTCGTTGTTGGCGCTGATCCTGAGGATGGAGAAGCCTGTTACCTCTACCCCCAACAAACGAACTTCTTCGATCGACTTGAGCTCTTCGAATATCTCGCCTGCAAAGGTTCTTTCTGCCTGAATCGCCTGCGTCAATCCGATGGCGCTGACGCGGTTTTTGATGAGGACGTCGACGATATTGATGATGCGTTTGGAGAGCTTCTTGAGCGGTTCGTCATAGTATTTTTTGGTTCTGAGATCGGCGGTGAAATTCAGCATCTCCGCAATTTTTTCATAGTCGGTAACGCGATATGCCAGCTGACCCTGCACCGTCACATTCTGAAAATCCTCCGTCTGCTCTTCAAAGATGAAGTCGGTATCCATCACGGAGACCGGTACTACCGCGACAGAGGTACTTTTGTCAAAGTAATAAAAGGACAGACCTCTGCCGGCAGCTATCTGTTTACCCTTTTTGTAGCGGATCACATACTCGTTCGGTAAGAATTTGATATACATATTATGCCTCCTGATTATTACGGTTGGATAAAAATCGTTTGTGTTCAATCTGTAAGCAGTAGTGTTGATCATAATCCGAAAGGGCGCCCAATGAATTATTTCACTATGATAATATCATAATGTTATTATCATGTCAATACTTTTTAAAGAATTTTTTCAATTCATCTGTTTTCAGCAAAATACCCGCCTATAGCGTAAACCCGGAGGTCGTGAGGATATAAGCTGCGGCAAAAAGAAAACAGACATCCACACGGATGTCTGTTTTCTTTGGTTGCGGGGGTGGGACTTGAACCTCACGACCTCCGGGTTATGAGCCCGACGAGCTACCATCTGCTCCACCCCGCGATATCTGCCTTTCAGCTTCTTTATGTTATCACTTGGCGAGGGATTTGTCAAGGGCGAATGGGGTCGAATCAAATGAATCCTTTTGTTTTTGTATAAATTGGTCAAAATGTTTTGTAAACAGATTGACAATATAGTGTTTTATGATAAAATAAAACTAACTATAGATTGAAGTATCATAGGCGAAGAGCGTTGAGATCCGCAGAGGGGAGATGAAGCCGTTGTCCGGGAGAAAAAAAGGCAGTTTCCGCATCGGAGCGGTGATCCCCGCGGCGGGACTTTCTTCGCGGATGGGCGCTTTCAAGCCGCTGCTGCCGTATGGCGACAGCACGGTGATCGAGAGCGTTGTGTATGCGGCATTGTCTTACGCGGACAGCGTCGCGGTCGTGCTGGGATATCGTGCCGACGAGGTCGAAAATGTGCTTTTGGAGCGTTTTGGAAGCCGGATCAGGATCGTTGTAAATCCCGATTTTCGCGAGAGCGATATGCTGCGCTCCGTGCAGCTCGGCGTAAGCGGATTGCGGGATCATAACGGCTTCTTTTTGCTGCCGGGCGATATGCCCGCAGTATCGCCGGACGTTTTTGAGAAGCTGACGGAAGCGTTCGACGGCGACAGGGAAGTGATCTATCCGATGTATCACGGCCGTCGGGGACATCCGCCGCTGATACACGCGTCGCTGATCGCGGATATCCTAAGCTATCACGGCGACGGGGGATTGAAAGCGGTTTTGGCGGGGCGTTCCTCTGCGGAGGTCGAGATCGCGGACAAAGGGATCGTGACGGATCTGGATACGCCAAAGGATTATGCCGAAATGATAAACGGAGGTTTGTGATGGCTTTTTACAGATGTACACAGTGCGGAGGGATCTTTGAGGTTGCCGACGGTAAAACGAGTTGCTACTGCAGCAACTGCGGCGCGCACCAGTTATTGGCGCCGACGGACGCTTCGGCCCGGCAAGGCGATGTACATCAGCGATCGAACCAAAAGGCGGAGGAGATCGCTCCGCAGGATAATATGCCGGTACAGCAGAACAACGGTCAGCCCGCCGGGCAACAGGCTCAGCCGCAGGCGGCGGTATGGCAGCAAAGTCAGCAAAAACCGAAAAGCGAGTATCACCCGCCGATCGGCAAGGGCGCGGTTCCTTACCCCGACGCGTCACAGTCGATACAGCCGAAGATAGGGATGAACAAGGGTCTGCTGTTTGGCTTGATCCTCGGCGGGATTGTGCTGTTGATAGGGATCGTCGTAACGGTCGCGGTGTTTGCAATGCGCGCGGATCATTTAGTACAGCCCCAAGAATTGAGCGGCGGGATCTACGATGATGAAGATGATGATATCGATTACGGCGCTTATAGATCTTATCTCTTCGGAGAGGGCTATGTGAGCAGCAGCTCCGACAGCGCTGTCAGCAGTTCTTCCGATGAAGATAATGAAGTTAAACATTCCGACTTCACGGTTACCGCGCCCGAAAAACACACGATCTGTGCGGGCGGCAGCCACACCGTCGCGATCAAGGACGGTAAGGCGCTCGCGACGGGAGATAACGAGGAAGGTCAGTGCGATGTGAGCGGTTGGTCGGATATCGTGACGGTATCCGCGGGCTATGAGCATACGCTGGGCGTCAAAGCGGACGGCACCGTCGTCGCGGCAGGAGATAATGTCTTTGATCAATGTGAGGTCTCCGGCTGGGAGGATGTCGTCGACGTCGCCGCAGGCACCTTCCACTCGCTCGCGCTGAAAAAGGACGGCACGGTCCTCGCGGCGGGCGATGATGACGACGGTCAATGTAATGTGGACAGCTGGTCGAATATCACGGCGATCGCGGCAGGCTACCATCACAGCGTCGGTCTGAGAGCTGACGGAACGGTGGTTGCGGCAGGCAGTAACGAAGACGGACAGTGCAACGTGGACAGCTGGAAGGATATCGTCGCGATCGCGGTCGGCGACGTTCATACGGTCGGTTTGAAAGCGGACGGTACGGTCGTTGTGACCGGCAAAAGCTTTGCCGACGCAAGCGAATTTGCCGCGATGAAAAACGTCGTTGCGATCTCGGCAGGCTGCAGCCACACGGTGGCGCTGAAAAAAGACGGTACCGTCACCGCGGTGGGCTATAGTTATGACGGACGCTGTGACACCGGCTCGTGGGTGAACGTGACCGAGATCGCCGCGGGCGGCTATTACTCGATCGGGCTCAAGGATGACGGCACGCTGTACGCGGTCGGCGACAATGAAGAAAACCAGTGTGACGTAGGCAGCTGGGACATCAAATAAAGGTTTTTCCGTACAATAAATGTACGAACGATACAGAAAAGACATCAGGAGATGTTGCTATGAAAGAAATCAGTCGATCTATCAGAAAAAAAGACCATGATCCGAAGATCGAAGGGCGTTCCCGATACCTTGCGGATTATCACCTCACCGACAGCGGTAAAGAGATCCTCTGCGGAAAGCTTCTGCGTTCGCGCTATGCGAAAGCGAGGTTGCTGTCTGTCAAGCTGCCCGAGATGCCCGAGGGCTATCTCTACGTCGACCGCGACGATATCCCCGGGGATAACAACGTCAACATCGTTCTTGACGACACACCGGTGTTCGCGCGTGAAACGGTCGAGTATATCGGCGAGCCGATCGGTATGGTGGTCGGTGCGGATGAAAAAGAGGTCGAAAGACTTCTCGGTGGGATCGAGGTCGAATACGAGGAGCTGGAGCCGATCACCGATCTGAGAAAAGCCGATCAAGCGTTTTTCAACTATGAATTCGGTCACGGCGACGTGGAAAAAGCGTTCGCCGAAGCGGATCGGATCTATGAGGAAGAGTTTCAGACAGGTTATCAGGAACAGGCGTACCTTGAGGTACAGGGCATGATGGCGGAGCCGGAGGAGGACGGCAAAATGTACGTCCACGGTTCTTTGCAGTGTCCCTACTATGTCCACGGCGCGTTGGTAAGAGCCTTGGGCACGGGTCCCGACGGCGTACATGTTCTGCAGGACGTTACCGGCGGCGGCTTCGGCGGCAAAGAGGATTATCCCTCTATCTTAGGCTGTCAGGTGGCTGTCGCGGCGCATAAGGCGAAAGCGCCCGTCAGATGCGTTTTTGATCGCAGGGAGGATATGGAGTTCACTCCGAAGCGCCATCCCTCGATCTGCAAATACAAGATGGCTGTCAAAAACGGCAGGGTCACCGCGGTGGACTGTGATGTGATCTTCGACGCGGGCGCGTATTCGACGCTGTCGGCGGTCGTATTGCAGCGCGGTATCATCGCCGCTCCCGGCGTGTATGATATCCCGAACGTCCACGTCACCGGCAGAGCCTTACAGACCAATACCGTGCCCTGCGGCGCGTACCGAGGCTTCGGCGCTCCGCAGACCTTCTTCGCGGTGGAGATGATGATGGACCATATCGCGCGGGATCTCGGCGAGGACGCCATCCGCTTCAAGGAAAGACATCTGGTCAAGCAGGGCGATACGACCTCTACCAACGGTAAATATCACTTCCCCGTTCCGCTGCCCAAGATGATCGACGAGGTGGATCGGATCGCAGAACTGCGGAAAAAGCATGAAGCTTACAGCAAGCCCCAAAACGGTCGCTATCGCAGGGGCATGGGGCTGTCGGTCTACTTCCACGGCGCGGGCTTCACCGGCTCGGGCGAGAGAGATATCATCAAGGCGACCGCCAAGCTCCGTAAATATCCCGACGGCACGGTCGAGGTGTTGGCGTCTAACGCCGACATCGGTCAGGGCGTTCGCACGACCTTCCCGAAGATCGTCGCGCACGAGCTGAACCTGCCCGTTGAAAAGGTCTACTATAACCACCCCGATACTGCGCGTGTGCCCGATTCGGGTCCCACGGTCGCGTCGCGTTCGCTGATGACGGTCGGCGAGCTGCTCAGGCGCGCCGCGATACGCCTGCGCGAGATCTGGATCGAGGGCGAGGAGCAGGAGGTCGAGGAACACTACAAAGAGCCCGATTTCATGATCCCGTTCTATCTCGACCGCTTTGAGGGCGACGCTTATCCCACCTACGCGTGGGGCGTGAACGCCGTTGAGGTCGAGGTCGACACCTACACGGGCCTTGTCGATATCCTCGGCGCGTACGCGAGCTTTGACGTCGGTACGCCCGTTGACTACAATATCGTCATGGGTCAGATGGAGGGCGGTTTCCTGCAGGGACTGGGTTACGCTTCGATCGAGAAGATGGATTATGACCGAAAGGGCAGGATCCGCAACAACAGCTTCACCGATTATCTGATCCCCACCGCGCTGGATGTGCCGAACCTCAAGGTTACCCTGCATGTGGAAGAATATCCCGACGGCCCTTACGGGGCGAAAGGCGCGGGTGAACTGCCGCTGGTCGGCGCGGCTCCGGCGTATGTCGAGGCGGTCGAACAGGCGATCGGCAAAAAGCTCAATCACGCGCCGTTCAACGCGGAAGATGTGATCGCCGCTTTGGAGGAAAACTAAGATGGATGCTATCAGATTTATTTTGAATGACAAAGAGGTCATGTACGACGGCGCGGCTTCTGACAGGCTGCTGGACGTCCTGCGTGGCACCTATGATATGAAAAGCGTGAAATGCGGCTGTAAAGAGGGCGAGTGCGGCGCGTGCGCGGTGCTGATCGACGGCGTGCTCTGCAACTCCTGCTGTGTCGCGATCGGCGCGGTACACGGTTCGTCGGTCACGACGGTCGAGGGTTTTCGTGAGACGCCGCAGTTCGCGGTATTGTCGGCGGCATTCGCCGATCTCAGCGCGGTACAGTGCGGCTTCTGTATCCCCGGTATGGTGCTGGCGGCGCAGGCGGTGCTGAGCAAACATCCCCATCCGACCGAGGAAGAGGTACGCGAGGGACTCAGCGGCAATCTCTGCCGCTGTACCGGCTACAACGCGATCGTGAACGCGGTACTGAACGCCGCGAAGGAGGGTGAAGGCTTATGGTAAACGGCTATGTTCCAAAGACCTTACAGGAGGCGCTGGAGATCCGCGCGCAAGAGCATGTGATCCCCTACGCGGGCGGTACCGATATCATGGTACAGCAGAAGAACAACGCGCCGTATCTGTTCCTCAACAAGCTCGATGAGCTGGGAGAGATCAAAGACGACGGCGAGTATGTCCGCATCGGCGCGGCGGTGACCTTTACACAGGCGATCGAAAACGCGATGACGCCGCAGCTGATGAAAGAAGCGGTCAGCCGTATCGCCGCTCCCGCGATACGCAACGCCGGTACCTTCGGCGGAAATCTCGGCAACTCGTCCGATAAAGCGGACTCTGTGCTGGCAGAATTCGCGGTGGACGCATGTGTGCGTCTTGTGTCCGAAAAAGGTGAGCGTGTGATCCCCGTAGAGGAGTTCTTCATCAAACGCGGGGAAAACACCCTGCGGGATGACGAGCTGATCGCCGAGATCCTGCTCCCCAAGGACAAATGCGAGAAGCCGTATTACTACAAAAAGGTCGGCGGCAGAAACGCGCTGGCGATCTCGCGGATCGCGCTCGCGGGCGTGTATGAAGTAAAGGACGGCGTCGTCACGGACTTTTCCGCTGCCGTTATCGGAGGCGCGGCGAAGTTCCAGCGTTTCAAGGAGATAGAAGAAACGATCATCGGCAAGCCGGTCGACGAGATCAAGAAGAATCTTGACGAGTATGTGAAAATGTACGCCGAAAAGCTCGTTTTCACGCGCGGCAGAGTGTCGGCAGAATATCGCCGCACGGTCAGCACGAATCTGATAAAGGACTATCTCGCCGCGCTCGGGTGAATGGTGAATGATCTCGAGAGGGCGACGCCCTCGCCCATTTGTATACTTTCTTTCAGGTGATCCTATGTTTATCATCAATATCAACGGCAGGGATTATGAATCTGCCCACGACAAAAAGCTGTTGCGCTTTCTTAGGGACGATCTGCACCTCACCGCCGCGAAAGACGGCTGCTCCGAGGGCGTATGCGGTACCTGTACCGTGTTGGTCGACGGTAAAAAGACCAAGGCGTGCGTTGTGTCCCTGTCTAAACTGCAGGGCAAAAAGGTGCTGACCGTCGAGGGGATAGATCCCGATGAAATGCGCGTTTATGAACATTGTTTCGCACAAGCCGGCGCGGTACAGTGCGGCTTTTGCATCCCCGGGATGATCATCTCGGCGAAATCGCTGTTGGACGAGAACCTCAACCCCACCCGCGCGGACGTCAAAAAGGCGATCAAAGGTAATCTTTGCCGCTGTACAGGCTACAAAAAGATCGAGGACGCGATCCTTTTGGCAGGGGATTTCTTCCGTGAAAATCGTGAGATCCCCGCGCCGCCCAAGACCCTGCATATGGATGAATACGCCAAGCGGATCGACGCGGAGGAAAAGGTTAACGGCACGGGGCTGTTCGCCGACGATCTGTACTTTGACGGTATGCTGTACGCCAAAGGGCTGTATTCAAAATACCCGCGCGCGCGAATCAATAAAATAGACTTTTCCCGCGCTTTACAGCACCCCGACTGTGTGGAGATCCTCACGAAAGCGGATGTGAAGAACAACAAGATCGGTCACATCAAACAGGACTGGGACGTCATGCTCGGAGAGGGGGATATCACCAAATATGTCGGTAATGTGCTGGCGGTCGTCGCTTCGACAAAGCAGGAATCTTTACAGGAGATCTGTGACTTGATCGAGGTCGATTACACAGAGCTGACCCCCTTGACCTCGCCCTATGAGGCACTCAAAGGCGACGCGCCGCTGATCCATGAGGACGGTAACGTGATGAGTCGTGCGAACCTCGTGCGCGGCAACGCGGATGAGGCGATCAAAAACTCGAAATTCGTCGTCACCAGAAAATATAAGACCTCATGGCAGGAGCACGGCTTCATGGAGCCGGAATGCTGCGTCGCGCTTCCCGAGGGTGATGACGGGCTTTTGATCTACACCTCCAGCCAGAGTATCTATGATGTGCAGAGAGAGTGCAGTAAGGCGCTGGGACTCCCTCCCGAAAAGGTGCATGTGCGCGCGCCTTTGGTCGGAGGCGGATTCGGCGGTAAGGAGGACATGAGCGTCCAGCCGTACGCGGCGCTGATGGCGTGGTACACCAAGCGTCCTGTCAAGGTGAAGTACAGCCGTCAGGAGAGTCTCTGCTATCATGTCAAACGGCATCCGATGGAGATGGAGTTTACCACCGCCTGTGACGAGAACGGTATCCTCACCGGTATGAAGGGCGTGATCATCGCCGATACGGGCGCGTACGCATCGCTCGGCGGTCCGGTGCTGCACCGCGCCTGTACCCATGCGGCGGGTCCGTATAACTATCAGAATATCGATATCTTCGGGATGTCTGTTTATACCAACAACACCCCCTCGGGCGCGTACCGCGGCTTCGGCGTGACCCAGAGCTGCTTCGCGACCGAGAGCAATATCAATCTGCTCGCCGAGATGGTCGGGATCGACCCGTGGGAGTTCCGTCGCCGCAACGCCATCAAGCCCGGAGATGTCCTGCCGAACGGTCAGACCGCCGACCCCAACACCAACATGGAGGCGTGCCTTGACGCGGTGAAGGACATCTACTACAGCAACAAGTATGTCGGACTTGCCTGCGGGTTCAAGAACTCGGGCACCGGCATGGGCAAGAAGGATATCGGGCGCGTCCTGCTCTCGATCGAGGGCGGAAAGATCCATATACGCACCTCCGCCGCCTGTATGGGACAGGGCATCGGTCAGATGGTGCTGACCGAGATCTGTCATGTGACGGGGCTGGATCCGGCGCTGTTCCTCTTTGAGACCTCCGACACCGTGCGTACTCCCGACGCGGGAACATCGACCGCTTCGCGCCAGACGGTCATGACCGGTGAAGCGGCGCGCAGGGTGGGCGAGAAGCTGAAAGCCGCTCTGTCGGGCGGAAAGACGATCGCTGACCTTGAGGGACAGGAATTCTTCGGCGAATACAGCGCGAAAACCGATCCGCTCGGCGCGATCAAAGAGAACCCCGTCAGCCACATCTCGTATTCCTACGGCGTTCAGCTGATCATTTTGGACGACGACGGAAAGATCAAAAAGGCTGTGTCCGCCTTTGACGTCGGCACGCCTGTCAACATCCAATCGGTCGAGGGTCAGATCGAGGGCGGCATGGTCATGGGCATCGGCTACGGCGTGACCGAAAAATTTGAATGTAAGGACGGTTATCCCGTGTCAAAGTTCGGCAAGATCGGCTTTATGCGAGCGGATGAAGCGCCCGAGCTACAGATCATCCTCTGTCGACCCCGGGACGAGGATAAGCTGCCGTTCTCGTTGGGCGCGAAGGGCTGCGGCGAGCTGTGCATGATCCCTACCGCTCCCGCGTGCGCGCTGGCGTATTACAAATATGACGGCAAGTTCCGTCAAAGCCTGCCGCTGAGCGACACACCGTACAGAAAGGATTAGTATAAGCGGTTTTATCAAAACAAAAGGGCTGCCGAAACCGGCAGCCTTATCGCTGTAAAGATATGAAAGACGAAAAAGAGAATTATACCTATCTTCTGCGCTGTGCGGACGGCTCGCTCTACTGCGGCTGGACGAATGACCCGAAAAAGCGCCTCGCCGCTCACAACGCGGGTATCGCGTCGAAGTATACCCGCGCGCGGCTGCCGGTCAAGATGGTCTACGCCGAGCGGCACGATACCAAACAGGAGGCGATGCGGCGGGAGTACCGCATCAAGCGCCTGTCAAGAGAGGAAAAAGAAGCGCTGATCACGAGCGAATGTAATGTGATAGATTCGGTATTATACTAGTTTCTATTAAAACGGTTTAATCATATGTTAACGGATAGTTTCGTATAACTTTACTGGACTCATAGTATTACAGGAGCATGGATAGAAAAACGCCGACGGGAAACCGTCGGCGTTGCTGTTGGACGTAAGGGATCAGGCTTCGGGACCCTTGCTGACGGTGATCGTCACCTCAGAGCCTGCTTTGATGATCTGACCAGCGTCGGTGTAGGAGATAACGTTGCCTGCTTCGACGTCGTTGCTGAATTCTTCTACGACAACGGGCTTCAGACCGACCTTGGTGACAAGGTTGGTCGCTTCTCTCTCGGTGAGAACGCCGAGATTCGGAACGGTAACGCCTTCGCCGAGACTGGCGACGACCTTGACGACGCCGCCCTTGTCGATAGATTCGCCGGCTTTGGTGATCATCGAGATGATGGAACCCTCTGCGACCTTATCGGAATAATTCTCGCGCTGTACTTCCATCGTCAGACCCGCGTCGGTGATCGCTTTCTCTGCGTCAGCCTTCGTCATGCCGACGACGTCGGGGATGGTGATCTTCTGGTTGCCGCAGCCTGCAAGCGCCGCGACAGAGGCGATGATGGTGAGCATCAGCACGGCACTGACAATGATTTTTAATAAACTTCTTTTCATGATTTTGCCTCCTAAAATAAATTAGGTAAATTATACCATATTATTTTATAATTTTCCAGAGGTTTTTTGCGATTTGTCAAAAAGATTATTGCTACTTAGTATCAAAAGGGGGCTGTCGCAAAACGAGAAGTTTTGCGGCAGCCTTAGCTTTCGATAACAAATAGTATTTATAAGCTGTTTATACTCAGCATAGAATCGCATCAAA
>CADAUE010000036.1 GCA_902790985.1 uncultured Ruminococcus sp. | reverse complement strand
CGCATAGCTTTGTTGGACTCCTTGACAGGCGCCAGCCTGCCTGCGTCGCCCGCCGTGCTCTGCAAAATTTATCCCTAATATCTGATTAAATCTTTTTATCAAGGATTAGTATAAATTATCGGAGGTACAATATGGAAAAACGTGAACAGCTCTATGAGGGCAAAGCAAAAAAGGTGTTTTTAACAGACGATCCCGAGAAGCTGATCGTATCCTACAAGGACGACGCGACCGCGTTCAACGGTCTGAAGAAGGGTACCATCACCGGCAAGGGCGTCATCAACAATAAGATGAGCAACCTGCTCATGGCAAAGCTCGAGAAGGAAGCGGGCGTTCCGACCCACTTTGTAGAAGAGCTGAGTGATCGTGAGACCGTCGTCAAGAAGGTCTCCATCGTACCTCTCGAGGTCATCATCCGCAACATCGCCGCGGGTTCTTTCTCCAAGAACTACGGCGTTGAGGAGGGCGTGGTTTTCGATAACCCCACCATCGAGTTCTCTTATAAGAACGACGACCTCGGCGATCCGCTGATCAACGATTATCACGCGCTGGCGCTGAAGCTCGCGACCCCCGAGGAGATCGAGACCATCAAAAAGTACGCTTTCGCGGTCAATGATTATATGAAAGCCTACTGGAAAGAGCGCGGCGTCATCCTCGTCGACTTCAAGCTCGAGTTCGGCAGACTTTCCGACGGCACGATCGTGCTCGCTGACGAGATCAGCCCCGACACCTGCCGTTTCTGGGATGCTGAGACCAAAGAGAAGCTCGACAAGGATCGCTTCCGCCGTGACCTGGGCGGCGTCGAGGACGCTTACGCCGAGATCATGGGAAGACTGTCATAATCAAATCTGTACAGCGCACGGCTCACGCCGTGCGTTTTTGTTTTATATTTTTTACAAATATTTTAACGTTTTATTAATTTAGCACGGTGAATTGTTGACTTGATATCGGGAATATGATACTATGAGAACAGAAGAATTTGGAGGGATCATATGAGAATCGTGATCAAGGTGGGCACCTCGACGCTGGCGCACGGCACCGGGCTGCTCAACATCAAGCGCGTCGAAGAGATGTGCAAGGTCATCTCCGACCTCAAAAACGCCGGTCACGAGATCGTGCTGGTATCATCCGGCGCGATCGGTATGGGTCTGGGCAAGGTCGGTATCACGCGCCGTACAGAGGATATCTCCACCCTGCAGGCAGGCGCGGCGATCGGTCAGTGTGAGCTGATGTATGTGTATGACAAGCTCTTCGGAGAGTATAATCATACCGTGGCACAGATCTTGATGACCGGCGCGTACGTCGCGATCGACGACTACGGCAAGAATCTGAACAACACCCTGTTTCGACTGCTCGAGTTAGGTGTAATCCCCATCGTCAACGAGAACGATACCGTCACTACCGACGAGATCGTCATCGGCGATAACGATACGCTGGGCGCGCTCATCGCCGAACGCGTCAAGGCGGATATGCTGATCATCCTTTCGGACATCGACGGGCTGTATACCTCGAATCCCGCCGTCGATCCTAACGCGGTACGGCTGGAGGTCATCGAGGAGATCACCGACGAGATCGAAGCGCTCGCCGGCGACAAAGGCTCGCACTTAGGTACGGGCGGTATGATCACCAAGATCAAGGCGGCACGTATGGCGACTGAGAACGGCATCGACATGGTTATCGCCAACGGCAAGGATCCCGAAGTGTTGTATGATATCGTAGAGGGCGGCGGTATATGTACTCGCTTCCCCGCAAAGAAGAAATAATACTAATCCTTAATAAATGATAAAGGTTTTAATTAAGGATTAGTATAAGAATTCGTCCCGATAAGAGAGGTTACCGATATGACGACACAGGAACTTTTGATCAGAGCAAAAGAAGCGAAGCGGACGCTTTCCGCGATCACCCCCGAGGATATCGACCGCGCGCTGGGAGCGATGGCTGAGAAGCTTATGGAGAACACCGACAGCATCCTTACGGCGAACGCCGCCGATATCGAAGCGGCACGCGGCACGATCAGCAACGTGATGATCGACCGACTGCTTCTGACCGCCGAACGTATCTCCGGCATGGCGCAAGGCATCCGCGAGGTAGCTCAGCTTCCCTGCCCGGTCGGCAGGGTGCTGAAGCGTCATGTGCGCGATGACGGTCTCGTGATCGAAAAAACTTCCGTCGCGCTGGGTGTTGTGGCGATCATTTATGAGAGTCGCCCGAACGTCACCTCCGACGCGGCTGCATTAGCGCTGAAAAGCGGCAACGTTTGTGTCCTGCGCTGCGGTAAAGAAGCCCACGGCAGCGCCGCGGCGATCGTCAAAGCGCTGCGCCAAGGGCTTGCGGCGGCAGGGCTGCCCGAGGATATGGTGCTGTTGATCGAGGATACCACCCGTCAGAGCGCCAACGAGCTGATGACAGCTGACGGCTATGTCGATCTGCTGATCCCACGCGGCGGAAAAGGACTGATCTCCGCGATCGTGAAGAACGCTACCGTGCCGTGTATCCAAACGGGTACCGGTATCTGTCATATCTACATCGACAGCACCGCAGACATCGACATGGCGGTGGATATCGTCGAAAACGCGAAATGCTCGCGGCCGTCCGTCTGTAACGCGGAAGAGGTCCTTGTCGTTGCCGAGGATGTCGCGGCGGATTTTCTCCCGAAGCTGAAAGCGCGGATCGTTGATGGCCGTACGGAGAATCCCGTGGAGCTGCGGCTTGATGAAAAGGCTGCGAAGATCATCGACGGAACGCCCGCCGGTGAAAATGATTTTGACACCGAGTTTCTCGATTATATCCTGGCGGTCAAGACCGTCAAAAACGTAGATGAGGCGATCGCCCATATCAACGCTCACTCGACCGGTCACAGCGAAGCAATCGTGACAAGGGATGAACAAGCGGCTGAAAAATTCACCCGCGGCGTCGACAGCTCGTCGGTCTATGTCAACGCGTCCACCCGATTTACCGACGGCGGCGAGTTCGGGTTGGGCTGCGAGATGGGTATCTCGACACAAAAGCTCCACGCACGCGGCCCGATGGGTCTCGAGGAGCTGAATACATATAAGTATATCATCAAAGGAAAGGGGCATATCAGATGAGTTTGAATATAGGTATCAACATGGATAAGATGGGCTTTCACCTCCCGATCATCCGCGCGATCAACTATCGCTTCGGCTTTATCGGCGTCGGTAATATGGGCGGCGCTCTGGCTAAGGCGGCGTCGCGTTCGACCAAGCAGATCCTGTTGTGCGATAACGATGTGGAAAAGGCGGCCGCTCTGGGTCGCCAGATCGGCTGTGAGTTCGCCGACAGTCACTCGGTCGTCGCCGAGTGCGAGTATGTTTTTCTCGGCGTAAAGCCACAGATGATGGCAGATATGCTGAGCGAGATCAAAAAGACTCTCGAAAAGAATCCCGATGTTATCCTCGTCAGTATGGCAGCAGGTCTGAGCATCGAGACGATTCGCAAGATGGCGGGCGGCGACTATAAGGTCATCCGCATTATGCCGAATCTTCCTGTCGAGGTGGGCGAGGGAGAAATTCTTTACACTACTTCCGAAAACGTGACAAAACCGGAGCTGGGAAAATTCCTCAACCTGATGAAGCACGCGGGTCAGCTGACCGCTATGCCCGAGAATCTGATGGACGCAGGCTGTGCACTGTCCGGCTGCGGACCCGCTTTTGTGTTTAAGTTCATCCGCGGTCTCGCGCAGGGCGCGTCGGAAGCGGGAATTGATATGGAGATCGCGCTTCCGCTGGCGATCCAGACCGTGATCGGCGCGGCGGCGATGCTCGAGAGCAACACCGACCGCATCGACAAGATGATCGACAACGTTTGCTCACCCGGCGGCAGTACCATCGAAGGCGTCAAGTCCCTTGATGCTTCCCGGATGGAAAAGGCTGTCAGCGACGCTGTTGTCGCCGCCTACAACCGCAACGTGGAGCTGGGTCAGTCATGATGAATCCCGGCGTAGCCCTCGTAATGGAGGGCGGTGCGATGCGCGGCATGTTCACAGCCGGTGTGATCGACGTGATGATGGAGAACGAGATCGACTTTCCCGCGGCGGTCGGCGTATCGGCAGGCGCATGCTTCGGCTGTAACCTGAAAAGCCGACAGATCGGCCGCGTGATCCGTTATAACAAGCGTTTTTGTCAGGACAAACGCTATTGCTCCCTGCAATCATTGTTAAAAACAGGCGACCTTTACGGCGCGGAGTTCTGTTATCATACGATCCCCGAAGAGTTGGATCCCTTTGACAATGAGGCGTACGACGAGAACCCGATGGCGTTCTATGTTGTTGCGACCGACGTCCTGACGGGTAAGCCTGTCTACAAGCGGCTTGACCGAGTGGATGACGAGTGCTTTTTGTGGATGCGCGCGTCCGCTTCGATGCCGATGGTGTCGCGGCCTGTCAAGGTTGGCGGATATACTCTGCTCGACGGCGGGATGAGCGACGCGATCCCTCTGCGCTTTATGCAGGGGTTGGGCTATCGTAAGAATATCGTGATCCTTACTCAACCGCGCAGCTACATCAAAGAACCGGTAAACGAGTTGATGATGAAAACGGCGCTAGCAAAATATCCCGCGATGGCTGACGTGATGACAAATCGCCACAGCATGTACCGCTTTCAGCGCGACTATGTTTTTGAGAGCGAGAAAAACGGCAGTACGCTGGTAATATGTCCCGACGGCTATCTCGGCGTTTCTCACACCGAGCATGATCCCGAAGTACTCCAGCGCGTCTATGACGAGGGCAGGAGGATCGCCCTGCGCGAGCTTGAAAAAATCAAAGATTTTATGCAGTAAGCAAAGGCGAAGATGACGCTTGTCACCTTCGCCTTTTTCGATTTATACTAATCCTTAGGCGACGCAGGCAGGCTGGCGCCTGTCAAGGAGTCCAACAAAGCTATGCGAAATTTAGCCCAATATATGATAAAGGTTTTAATTAAGGATTAGTATTATCATGCCTGCCCGGCAACGCGAATGATGTGCGCGTTGACAGAGATTCACCGGAAATTGCGTGCCGAACACACGGTTTTCATGCGGTTATTCAATCCTTTGGCAGAAACTTGCCGATCTCCTTCTGCCATTCCTTTGCTTCGGCACAGAGGAAGTCAAACGCTTCATATGCCTTCATAATGTCGCGCATCCTCTCATAGAATATCGCACTTTCTTCCGCTGTTTCCTCACGCGCGATATCCTCAAAGCTGTAAGCAAACTCCTTGCCTGTCGCATGTAACAGCATGCGAATATTATTTTTAATAACCTCTTTTTCGCTCGTGTATCCGTGCTCGAACAGCGCCAGCTGGGCGTCGAGTGGTTCTCTGAGATGATTGCTCATAAGGCTCGGTAGACGATTGATTCGTGTTTTTGCTTTGTCGTATTCCTTGCGGTGAAGATAAATCCACGCCATCGCAAAGTCTGCTTTTTCGATGATGCTTCTCTCCTCACAGTAGCGGTCAATACAAACGTTTCTGCGTTCGCAGTCTGCAATGATTCTTTGCGTTTCCTCGGGGCGGTCGGACAGAAATCCGTCAAAATCGGCGTATCGGCTGATCTCCGCGCCGTGGTTAATGCACAGACACATCAGCGGATAGTTGGCAGGCTCTTTGTCGGATTCCTCACACAAGTATTGATAGGCGGCGAGGTGCCGCTCTGCGATCGGCCGGGAGCTGTCTAATAGCGCGGTGACATGCTCCTGCGCGGCGTTCAGATGTGCCGCGCCCTGTAAGTCGGTTGCAACGCCTAACAGCGCGTCCGTACTGACGCCGAATAATCTTGCTAACGGTGCGAGTTGGGCGATATCCGGCAGACCTGTGTCGTTTTCCCATTTGCTCACCGCTTGAGGAGTGACACCGATACGGTTTGCAACCTCTTCCTGTGTAAACCCGCATTTCTTTCTTTTTTCTTTGATGTTTTTTCCGATTGTTTTCGTCATAAGTATGTTCCTTTCCGTGCTTTCGGTACCGTGTTTATATTGTAGCGCGGGGCAGGGGAAAGGTCAATCAACGTATCGTGCAGGGTGAGTACAACGCTCCGTTGAGCATGCTCTTTGTGAAAACTACCTAACAACCGACAGGAAAATCTACCCATAATATCAATTGATTTATCGGCGTGAATGAGTTACACTATATAGTAGAATGAAGTGATTACAGGAGGACATCATGGCGACAGAATTCAAGATCAAAACAAGAAATCCCGAGTTGTTTTTGCGCGTGCAGAGGGGACATTTTGCGACCATGCACAGCCACACGAATTATTATATTGACGTGACAACGCAAAAATACCGTATGTCTGAGGCGAAGGCGGTCGCGAAAGAGATCGTCTCTTTCTACCGCTCCAACACCGTGATCGACACAATCATCTGTCTGGACGGCACCGAGGTCATCGGCGCGTTCGTCGCCCAGGAGCTGACCGACGCGAGCTTCATGAATCTGAACGCTCACCAGACGATCTATATCCTCTCGCCCGAGTTCATCGGCAACGGTCAGATGGTGTTCCGCGACAATACTTCTCCGATGATCGCCAACAAGCATGTGCTGATCCTCGCGGCTTCCGTGACGACCGGCAAGAGCGCTCTCGCGGCGATCGACGCGATCAAGTACTACGGCGGCAATATCATCGGCGTGTCGGCAATCTTCGCGACGGTAGGCGAGTGCGACGGTGTTCCCGTGACCTCGATCTTCAACCCGCATGACCTTGAGAATTACCAAAGCTTCAAGCCCCATCGCTGCCCGATGTGTCAGAATGGAGAGAAGCTAGAAGCGCTGGTCAACAGCTACGGCTGCTCGAAGCTTTGACAGCGACATTATCCATGCTCGAAAAAGGCGGAGTTGCGGCTCCGCCTTTACTCGCCGTTCGCTTGACAAACGCACGGAGGCTTGCTATAATAATGGAGCTAAATCAGATGAGGGCCATTAGCTCAGTTGGTTAGAGCAACCGGCTCATAACCGGTCGGTCCGGGGTTCGAGTCCCTGATGGCCCACCAGAAACGCCTCACTGACGTTACGGCTCAATGAATAGTGAATAATGAATAGTGAATAATTTATAATCAGACAAACATTTCCGGCGTTTCTGGTGTATTATTCATTCTTCATTATTCACTATTCTTTATTCATTAAAAAGGAACAGGTCAACACTATGAAAGAAAATCCGCTGCTTGAAAATCTCTGCATTTTGCCGCCCGTATCGTAAAACTCTATCAATACCTCTCCAAAGAGAAAAAGGAAAGTATTATCTCCAAACAAATCATAAGGAGCGGTACTTCCATCGGAGCAAACGCGAATGAAGCCGCTTACGGCGTAAGTCAGGCGGATTTTATCGCTAAAATGCAGATAGCGCTTAAAGAAACCGCGGAAACTGAATATTGGCTTAAACTTCTGTTGCTGTCTGATTATCTTGATGAAAAGCTTGCTCAATCGCTGATTAACGATTGCTTGGAGATTAAAAGAATATTAATTGCTTCATTGAAAACCGCAAAAGAACCTAAATAGTTTCGGTGGTTCAAGTCCCTGACGCGCTTTTACCGAAAAAATCTTTTTTGTACGGATAGGACAATAAAGGTAGGGGTATCCAACGGATACCCCTACCTTTATTGCATAGGAAACGTCATCGGGGACTCGAAGGCGACCATGCCGAGCTTCGCGAGGTAAAGCCGGTTTTATGACAGCTTTCGAGAATACCGACGCTGACAACCGGAGAGAATACGGGAATCCTCTTGACAAAGTTTTGCGAAAGGTATAGAATAACTTACGAAAACACCACAGGGGTGCTGACGCGAAAGTCGGCTGAGATTGGGATAGACGTTTCTCTGACCCTTAACCTGATACGGATAATGCCGTCGTAGGGAGCTTTTGGGAATAGAATGTTCCGGCACCATGCGATAGCGTGGTGCTTTTGATTTTATGAACTTCCGGTGGGGGTTCAAGTAAGGAAAGGTGTAAATATGAGTAAAACTGAAAATTCTATGAAAAACGTCAAGCTGACCCAGAAGCTGACCGAGAGCAGCATCATGCTGGCGCTTGCGGTCATCCTCAGCATTTTGAAGGTCGCAGAGCTTCCCTACGGCGGATCGATCACGCTGGCTTCCATGCTTCCGATGATCATCATCTCTTACCGTTATGGATTTGGATGGGGATCGCTGACCGGCTTTGTCTACGCGCTGATCCAGATGCTCTTCGGACTGAAGAATCTGTCCTACGCGACCAGCGTCGTTGCAGCGATCGCGATCATCTTGCTCGACTATATCTTCGCGTTTATGGCTACCTGCCTCGGCGCGCTGTTCCGCAACATGAAGAAAGCGCCTGTCGCCTTTGGCTGCGCGGCGTTTACCGTTTGTCTGGTGCGCTATATCTTCCATGTGATCTCCGGCTGTACCGTGTGGGCGGGCCTTTCGATCCCCACCACTGACGCGTTCTTCTACTCGCTGATCTACAACGCGACCTATATGCTGCCCGAAACGATCGTCACCATCCTTGCGGCGGTCTATATCTCGTCGCTGCTCGATTTTTCATCGCCGCGTCTGAGCGCTGTCAAGACCGAGCGTCTGCCGCTGTACGCACACATCCTCAACGCGGTATCCGGATTTCTGTTCGTTGCGGCTCTCGCGACCGCTGTCGTCATGATCTTCCCGCATTTACAGAACGCTGAGACCGGCGAGTTCGACATCACCGGTATCGCTACGGTCAACAGTTCGGTGATCCTCATCATCGCGATCGTCGCCCTGGCGCTGATCTGCATTTTACAGATCGCTAAGTTCATCGCTTTGAGCAGATCTAAGAAGTAATGAACCGCTGTTTTATCTTCGGCGCCTTGCCGGTTCGCTCGATGACAGATTTGCCCGATGAGGGGGATTATGTCATCGCCGCGGATAAAGGCTACGACGTCGCTTTGTCGCTGGGGCTGGAACCCGATTTGGTCGTCGGGGACTTTGATTCGCGCGGAATGGCTCCCGATGTGGATAACCTCGTGCGCTTACAGATCCGCAAAGACGACACCGACGTCGGTCACGCGGTCGGATTGGGTTTTGAGAAGGGCTTTTCCGATTTTGTTGTGTACGGCGCTGTCGGCGGGTTGCTTGACCACACATTCGCGAATATCGTCATCGCGCATGAGATCGCCGAAAAGGGCGGCAGATCGCTGTTTATCGGCGACGATTACAGCTTCACCGTGATACGCAACGGAGAAATCAACTTCCCGCCGCGTGACGGTGGCAGGATCTCGATATTCGCGCTCGGCAGAGCCGCAAGCGGTGTGACGATCGAGGGGCTGAGCTATGAGGCGAAAGATCTTACCATCCCGTGTACTTCGCATATCGGCGTGAGCAATTCCTTTGTCGGTAAGCCTGCGCGGATCGCTGTCGGCGACGGCGACCTGTTGGTGATCCGACAGAATCCATAAAGATATAATACTAAGTAGCAATAAAACCATCGGCATGTGTCCGATGGTTTTGTTTTTGTGCTGTTGAACGGATATTGCAAAAAAACACGGCATAGTATATAATAGAGAAAAATCAGCAGGGAGGGGATAGAATGTCAAAAGCTGTTGTGACGCGTTATACCGTTGACACGGGACGTAAGCTGTCAGAGCCGATCCATATCGCGCATGTGTCAGACTTGCACGAGCGCGATTGTGACGATATCCTCTCGTTGCTGAAAGCCGAAAAGCCCGATCTTATCATGGTGACCGGCGATACCTTTGAGCGATATGATAACCGTCCCCAGTATGAATTTGATCGTCGACCTCTCAAGCGGCTGATCATCAACATCATCCATTATTCTAACTATATCCTTACTAAATTTGAGCCAAAGCATTTGAAGGCGGATGAAGAAAACGTGCTCCGTTTCCTCGGTGAAGCGGTCAAAACCGCTCCTGTCTACATGAGCCTCGGCAACCATGAGCAAAAGCTCTTGTACAGGGACTATGCGTTCTTGAAAAAGCAGGGGGTCACGCTGCTGGACAACGCGGATACGGAGATGGAGGTAAAAGGGTTTCGGTTCCTTTTGGGCGGTATGTCCTGCTGGGACTTTGAAGAGTGGTTCCCGACCTTTTGTGAAAAAGACGGCTACAAGATCCTACTCTGCCATAAGCCGAACCAGTATATGGATCATGTTTATGGTAAAGGGATCGATCTGACGCTGTCCGGTCATACCCATGGCGGTCAGATGCTGATCGGCAGCAAGGGCGTGGGCTTCTTTGTCCCGGGTCAAGGGCTGTTCGGGAAGTATGCTCACGGCAGGTTTTGTGACGGCAGGCTGATTGTCTCGGCAGGCTGTGCAAACACCGTAGCCTTTCCCCGAATATTCAACCCGCGTGAGCTGGTCATGATTACATTAATGTGAGAGCATATGGAGAATTTTGACATTTTGAACGCTCCTTTGGAGATCGAGCGCAAGTTTCTGATAGAATATCCCGATATTGAAGCGTTGCGGCAAATGCCGGACTACCGCGTCGTCCATATGGAGCAGAGCTATCTGCAGGCAACAGAGGACTTTGTCGGCGGCAGGATCCGCAAGATCACCGAGGGTGACAGCGTGCGTTATGTGTATACCTACAAGGTACGCTTGACCGAACTGACGCGCCGAGAGTATGAGCGCGACATTACCGCAGAGGAGTATAGCGACTTGCTCGCGCGAAAAACGCCGAATACGATCACCATCCGTAAGGATCGGCATGTTTTTCGACACAAAGGCTTGACCTATGAGCTGGATGTGTATGATTTTTGGCGTGATAAAGCGACCTTGGAAGCAGAGGTCGAAAGCGAGGATACGCCGATCCCCATCCCGCCGTGCGTCAAGTTGATCAAAGAGGTCACCTATGACAGACGCTATAACAACTCCCGCCTGGCGGAGAGCGGCGGCATATTCTAATACAAAGTAGCAATAAAAAGATCACAAAACCCCTTACGAAACCGAAAGGCTCGTAAGGGGTAGTTTTTTGCGGTTATATTCTGGCGATGCCGGTTTCCTGTGCGGCTTTGATGACCGCTTCGGCTACCACGGGAGCGACGCTCTTGTCGAGAGCGGAGATGATGATGTTATCGGCTCTCAGCTCTTCGTCGGGGATGAGGGAGGCGAGCGCGTAGGAGGTCGCGACCTTCATCTCCTCATTGATACAGGTGGCGCGGCAATCCAGCGCGCCTCTGAAAATGCCGGGGAAGGCAAGGACGTTGTTGATCTGGTTCGCAAAGTCCGAACGACCCGTGCCGACGACTGCAGCGCCCGCGGCGATCGCCTCGTCGGGCATGATCTCGGGGGTGGGGTTCGCCATCGGGAACACGATCGGTTTGTCCGCCATGGAACGGATCATGTCCTGTGTGACCGTACCGGGTGCGGAAACGCCGATGAAAACATCTGCGCCCTGCATCGCGTCGGCAAGTGAACCGGAGAGCTTCTCGCGGTTGGTGACCTTCGCAATCTCCGCTTTCGCCGGATTCAGCCGTTCGTCACCCTCTCGGATGATACCCGCGCGGTCGACCATCATAACGTTTTTCAGTCCCATTTTCATGAGGTGCTTACAGATCGCGATGCCTGCAGAGCCTGCGCCGTTGATGACGGCTTTGACCTCGCCGATCTTTTTATCCACGACCTTGAGGGCGTTGATCAACGCTGCTGCGACGACGATCGCCGTACCGTGCTGGTCGTCGTGGAAGATCGGGATATCGCAGATCTCCTTAAGCTTTCTTTCGATCTCGAAACAGCGCGGCGCGCTGATATCCTCAAGGTTGATACCGCCGAACGAGCCTGAGATCAGGTAGATCGTACGGACGATCTCGTCGACGTCCTTGCTCTTGATACACAGCGGGAACGCGTCAACGTCCGCAAATTCCTTGAACAGCGCGCATTTGCCCTCCATGACCGGCATACCTGCCTCGGGCCCGATATCGCCCAGACCCAGCACCGCCGTGCCGTCGGTCACGACCGCGACGAGATTGTGGCGGCGGGTCAGCTCATAGCTTTTGTCGACGTTTTTTTGGATCTCCAGACAGGGTTCGGCGACGCCCGGGGTGTAGGCGAGGGAGAGCTCCTCGCGCGTGTTGATATCGCACCGTGTTGTGACCTCGATCTTGCCCTGCCACTCATAGTGCTTTTTAAGACTTTCTTTTCTGATATCCATCGTTTTCTCCTTATACCTTCGTTGACCGAACAGCCGTTATACCAGCTCTTCGGGGTGAAATACCTTGTCGAATTCTTCTTCGCTCATGAAGCCGAGCTGTAAGCACGATTCTTTGAGCGAGAGGTTTTCTTTATGTGCTTTCTTCGCCACCTTCGCGGCGTTGTCATAGCCGATGTAGGGGTTGAGCGAGGTGACCAGCATCAGAGATCGGTGTAAGTTTTCTCTCATCTTCTCTTTGTTCGCCGTGATACCGCTGACGCAGCGCTGTTCGAACGACAGGATCCCGTCGGTCAGCAGTTTGGCGCTTTGCAGGAAGTTGTACGCTGTCACCGGTAAAAAGACGTTGAGCTGGAAGTTGCCCTGTGACGCAGCCATGCCGATCGTCGCGTCGTTGCCCATCACCTGTACCGCGATCATCGTGATCGCCTCACACTGGGTGGGGTTGACCTTGCCGGGCATGATGGACGAACCGGGTTCGTTCTCGGGGATGAAGATCTCGCCTAAGCCGCATCTCGGACCGGAGCTGAGCCAGCGGATGTCGTTCGCGATCTTCATCATATCCGCCGCGAGCGCCTTCAGCGCACCGTGAGCGAATACCATGCGGTCGAGCGAGGTCAGCGCATGGAATTTGTTGGGATTGCTGACGAAAGGAAGCCTTGTCGCTTTGCTGAGCTTCTCGGCGACAAGTTCGCCGAAGCCCTTAGGCGCGTTCAGTCCCGTTCCGACAGCCGTGCCGCCGATCGCGAGCTGGTAAAGTCCATCAAGCGACTTTTCGAGCTGTCTTTCATCCGCCTCGAGCATCCCTCGCCATCCGCTGATCTCCTGTGAGAAGGATACCGGGACCGCGTCCTGTAGATGGGTTCTGCCGCTCTTAACGATACCTTCGTTTTCTCTTTCAAGATGTTCGAGGGTGGCGATCAACAGATCGAACATAGGGGTCAGCTCTACAAACACGGCGGTCGCCGCGGCAATATGCATCGCGGTGGGGAAGGTGTCGTTGGAGCTCTGTGACATATTCACATCGTCGTTCGGATGCAGGAGTTTTTTGCCCGCGATCGCGTTGCCGCGGTTGGCGATGACTTCGTTGACGTTCATATTGCTCTGCGTACCCGAGCCCGTCTGCCACACGGCGAGCGGGAACTCATCGAGCAGCTTGCCGTCTAGGATCTCGTCGCAAGCGGCACAGATCGCCGCGCATTTTTCCTCGGTCATCTTCTCGGGCTTGAGCTCGCGGTTTGCCTGCGCCGCCGCCTTTTTCAGCTGTGCGAAAGCGCGGATGATCTCTTTGGGCATTTTCTCCCATCCGATCGGAAAGTTCTGAAAACTGCGCTGTGTCTGGGCGCCCCAGTACCGCTCTGCGGGTACTTTCATCTCGCCCATCGAGTCGCGTTCGATTCTGTAGTTTTCCATTGTTGCCTCCCGTTGCAGAGTGTGTAAACCGTATTTATTGTATCACAACAGTGTTTTCTCCGCAATAAGTCGCCGTATGACTTCCAGTACAAACATTTGACAGCTTTCTCCGTATTTTTCGTTGAATTCTTCCTCTTTGTGCCATTCGCTGTTGCTGATGACGCGGATATCCGCGCACGGGACGCCGAGTTGCGCGCAAGCTTGTAAAACGCCGAAGCCCTCCATCTCTTCACAGTCGGAGCCGAGGGTTTTGTGCAAATGATCGATCATGTCAAGCTCTTTGTTCCAGATATCCGCTGCGCCGATCGTGCCGCGGATCACACGACCGTCGGGGTAGGGGACAGCAGCGGCTGCATCGATAATACGCATGTCGCTGTGCAGGACGGCGGTGAATTCGTCGGGATCGACCGCAACGATCTCGCTGCCCTGCGGATCCCATGTGAACGGATCGGAACCATCACCCTTATCACAATGCGGAGTGAAGAACCGTCCGAGGTGGACGACGTTTTCCCCGAGGACGATATCTCCTTGGTGCAGAGCGGGATCATGTGCGCCGGATGTGCCTTGGATGATGACGCACAGCGGATCGTAATACTGTATCGCCAGAGCTGCCGCCACAGCTGAGTTGACCACGCCGATGTAACATCTGCAGATGACGACGGGGCAGTTGTCGATCGTACCTTCATGGAAGGTATACGCGCCGAATGTTTGCTCTGTATGATGATCCAGCTGATCGATCAGCCATGCGGATTCACTATCCATCGGACCGAGAACGACGATCGGTCTCTTTGCAAATGTATATGATTTCATAAGTGCCTCACAGTTTTTGATAGCTTGATTTTAGCATAAGAAAGCACCTTGGTCAACGTTCATCGGGATATTGTACACTATGCCAAAAATTCTTTTTTAATTTCTTCCAATCTTTTACTTGCATTTTACAAAAAAATGTGGTAATATATCAATTACGGCGATAAGCCGAATTGGATAGCTTAGGTGGTCGCTTATCGAACAAAGACCGCCGAGCAGATACGCGCTGGTAGCTCAGCTGGATAGAGTGTTTGGCTACGAACCAAAAGGTCGGGGGTTCGAGTCCCTTCCAGCGCGCCATATACTGAACTCGATGTTATTCATGATAGCACCGAGTTCAGTATAACTTCATTATTCAAATTAAGCTCACCGCAGGGTAAGGAGATCCCGAACCCCACGGTAAGCGTTAATGTAGAGTTGATTCTTGTTTGGTGTTGGTTCTGTACACCGTTCTCTGTCAGCTTTTTCTTCATGTTGTATCCCGGCGGAGATCCGCGAGGACATGAAGTCGCACTACTGCACTCCACTGATCAGAGTGACACTTACCTTTCATCATGGCTTAAGAGTTGTCAACTACAACTCAGCAGTCTGTCCTTTTGTCGCTCGTACCTTGGATTCTATCCTCTTTACACGGCAGTGCCTGTGCAGGGAGTCTTGGCGAGGTTTGCAGCTCCGAAAAGATAAGCTCTCATTATTACCTGTACACCGTTAGGCGGTAGGACGCCCTTCGGTCAATATTCAATTGTACTGGTATAAAAAGACAAGCCCTGCACTCCAGAGGGCAAAACGGAGTACAGAGCTTGAAAACTAAACATCAATTACTGATGGTAACTGACAATTTTAGCATTCCATAGCGGGGTAACTGCGAATTACCTTGCGAACGGTGCAGGGTTCGGCTAAAACCTTGCACCGGTGGGGTGCTTATTGTGCTGTCTTGATATCTTTTGATATCATTATTTTACCAGATAATGAGGTAAAAGTCAATAGAAATCAGTCGAAACTTCTTCTGTTTATCTGATAAATATGCGGAAGTAGTTCCAATTATTTAATAAGGAGTTAATATGGGAAATAAAAATGACTTTGCATATTTACAAAATTATGCTTTTTACGGTCAAGCGGAAGGGCTTGATAATATGTTGTCACATTTATCAAGAATAGCTGAAGAAGAAATATGGACTTTTAATGAAGCTGATCCGTACAGTTTACTAAAAAAGTACATATTTGGTACTTTTCGGCAATGCTATAAACAGAATAAGGTTATTGAATCCGAGGATAAACAGTATTCTTGTTTTAATACAGGTCTGTTATCGCCTAATGGTAATGATATTATTGCATTATTTGAAAAGAACCATAAGCCAAAAGTTCAACCATGGGTATTAAAAGGATTTAAAGACATTTGCGATAGAGGATTTATGGATATTTTTCCTCAAACACCACCGCTTGCCAGTTATACTGATAATTATGAGGAACTTTATTTTAATCCGGATTGGAACATAGTTATTAATGCTGATCATATTTTAGATGATAACTGGGAGAGAATTGAAGCAGTTGTTCATATGAATAAAAATGTTGTTAAAACCTTATTGTTTGGTGTTATCGAGGAAGCTAAACGTCGTATAAAAAGGAACATAAGATTAGTTGTACCGCAGTATTATCGTGATGAAATAATGTATTTAGTTCCAATACGTATTCCTATGGCTAATGATGCGTATGAAACAATGGCGTTAGCTGTAGAAAAAACTAATTCTTCGCAATATAGAGCAAACACTATTTTCACAAAAGAAATGGCATATGAAAAGGCTCGATTATTAATGAAGCCTGAATCAAACTGGCTAATAGAAAAATAGGACGTGTTAATTCACGCCCTATTTTTGCTCGTTTGTAAGTTTTCGTTTGTAAAAAAAATCGTTTAAAAGAATCGTTTGTACTTCTATTATATTCAAATTTCTCAAAAAATCAATACTTATTTAAAAAAAAGCGGAAGTGGTTCCGCTTTTCTCCAGTCGCAGTGATGCGGCTGTTTTTGTTATCGAGAACCTATATTTTTTGTGCTTCGTTGGTTACTATCTTTATCAATCTGCGTTTTATTCATTGTTTGCAGTTTAGCGAGATATGTTTTCTTTTTTGAACTCAAACTTGTTATATGACATTACGCACCTCGTTTTCTATGATATTAAATCTTTTGAACTCCGGTATAGATTCTTGATAAGCTTTATTTAGTATTGTATCGTCTTTACACGTTTCAGCCAGTGCCCATAAGCTTGATGGATAAATCAACTTTTCCAGTTTATACTGACGAATATCATCATATTCGTTGTCGATCGGTATATCGTTTTCTCGACTGAGATAATCTATCATAGCAAGGAGATATAGACTTTCAGGAAACCACGCACGATTATAATACATTCGTACTTCATCGTTCTCTATAACATCTATAATGAAATTAATATCGCCCATTTCTTTCACACGATGACAAATACTGCTCTTGAAGTTTTCAAAACTACTGCGTGGCTCGCAATAAGCAGAGAGTAACTTTTCCATCGGGATTTGCAAGGCTTGCGATAGATGGTACACCGTTTCGGCGCTGCACTTTTCCAATCTTACCTTATTATTGCATATATCGTTAACCGTAGAGTAAGGGATACCGCTCATCTTCGCAAGGCGGTATATTGATATCTTTTTATCTTTCAATGCAGATTTAATAGTCATTCTATCACCTTCTTACTCTTATTATAACGGTATATCGGTATATGGTCAACATTATATTTCATATGATTCCATTTTAATTCGAGAAAATATAAAAAGAGAATTGTTAAGCGATATCAATAATTGCATACTTTGCTATACACCAACAGGCACATAAATATATTCCTTGTTCTCCATATTAGTATGAAACGCTGTGCTTTTCTTCCAATTCTTCAATCATTTCAGGTGTGAAATAATCATTTATCATTTGATCGGCGCCGACAAATTCACAAAATTGCGGATCGTCAAGCGGAAGTAAATTATTTCTTTGAATACATTCATCATAACGCTCTCGGGCATCCTTTTCATCATTGGCAAGAATCAGAATATTTACATCATGCTCTTTCCCGTCCCAAGCCTTAAATTTTGAGGCTGTTGATCCGTGAAAATACCATAACCACTTCTTCTCTTGCTCGGTTTTTGATTTTGCGTTGTGCTTCATTTATAACCTTCTTTCTGAAAAAAAAGAAAAAGCGGAAGTGGTTCCGCTTTTCTACAGTCGCAGTAATGCGGCTTTTTTTAATAGTTGAAGCTTTCATCGTCCACTGCGTACATAATATCATCAACAAGCATACTGTCGTTTGTCGGGATATGATACTTAGCCATGAATTCATAGGTTAAGTCCTCAATAGAGAAACCCGTGAACGCACGAGGATCATTTTCTACAAAGTCCGCAATGAAGGCTCCAACCATATCACGAAAATGGAAAAACCCATGTACGTGAACATATCGCTTTTCGAATTCCGGGAATAATTGATCCATATTTATCATGGTTTTACTTCCTTTCAGTTGCGGGGTTATTGTGAGTTAGTCGAATTCAATATCACAAAGAATATCATAGATCTGAAGCGTACAATCTTCGTGAAGCCTGTTGTCATAGACAAAGCGACGTGCATTGTCCATCGTGTTGTATTGTGCATGCATGATACACTTGTCACGGTATGTTTCAAGAGCATACTCCAGTGTGATGTTCTGTTCCTCCATGAGCTTCTCGCGAAGTTCGTCAATTGATATGCGCATTAGCGCACCCCCTCTTTAAAACGGCTGAATATTCCAGATACTTGCACAGGTTTTATATGTGTATGAGAATCGGTTGATCTTCTGTCCGTTGCGTTTGTACTCGGTTCCGATCGGGCTGGTTATGATAGAAACTGCATACAATGCTAATAAACGCAGATCCTTTATTGAATGTTTCATGATTTTACTTCCCTTCATTTTATTGGATAGCGGAAGTGGTTCCGCTATGTTTTAAGTCTTTTTTAGATTGCACTCATAATTGCTTCGAGCAACTCGCCGTAGTTGTCTTCTTTAGTAGAGTAAAGGAATTGGCTAATTGCTTCGGATAAAGAGAAAGACGTATCTTTATCAACAAAGGTTTTGTCAATATCGACGCCAATCTCTTTGAGAGAGTCGATAATAGCATCTTCGTTTTCTTCTGCTGATTGATATTCTTTTCTGCATGAGATTAGTCTATCTCGGAGCTGATCCTTATTATTGATATTGGTGCTCTGACTATCTGATTCCGGTCTAAGCCAAACGAATAGCTTTTCATGGAAAATCACCTTCTGATCTACACAGCGCTGAAGAAGATTTTGACGGTACAGTTGCATATTGATGTCGAGCTTGCCGATAGCATTGAAGTCATCTAACTGACCGCTGAAACAGACTTTGTAATTCCCGCTTTCTGTCGTATCGAATACCGTCAGCTCGGTCACGTTATGGTACACTTGATTTGCTCTTATGATACGCGAGAGCTTGTTCTTTTTTTGGTACATGGTT
>CADAUE010000035.1:1318-15380 GCA_902790985.1 uncultured Ruminococcus sp. | reverse complement strand
TCTCCCTTATTGTTGTCTCAGCAACTACAATTTTGGAGCTTCCTATGCTCTTTTTCAATATTTACTTTTGACTATCCCACATTTTTCCGTGATGAGGGTTTTAAATAACAAAAGCCGCCCCGTTCCGGAGCGGCAGATTCGTCGATATCCTGAGATCAGATCTCTTCGCAAACAGCCTTCAGACCGGTGGGCAGGTCGCCCTCGGCAGAAGATACCAGCAGGGTGATGTGCGCTTCGCTCTCGTCGGACAGAGCGTTGAGCTTAGTGATAAACGCCTCGATACCGTCGATCGCCTCGGGAGCGATCTTGAAGGTGGAATCCACAAAGATATCGGTAACGTCATAGTTACCCGCGCAGATACCGCTGATAAAGCCGAGAAGCATATCATAGCCCTTGATACCGTAAACATCGGTGTCGATCAGACGCGCCTTGTGGGTGACGTCATAGGTCAGACCCGCGCCTTTTTCGATAACGACAACGTTACCGCTGGACTTGGCGACAGCCTCGTTAGCGAGCTGGATGAGCTTCTTTGTCTTGCCGGAACCTTTTTTACCAATAATTAATGTAACCATTTTAGTTTCCTCCTGTATATGTTATGACAGTATTTCTTACTTCAAACGAGCTTCAAGAGCCGCTTTCTGATCTTCATAGCCGGGCTTGCCCAGGAGAGCGAACATGTTCTTCTTGTAGCTCTCGACACCGGGCTGGTTGAAGGGGTTCACGCCGAGGATATAGCCGGAGATCGCGCAGGCTTTCTCAAAGAAGTAGATCAGATAGCCCAGATTGTACTCGTCCATCTTATCTACGGTGAGGACGATGTTGGGAACGCCGCCGTCGTTATGGGCGAGGACGGTGCCCTCGAACGCCTTGCGGTTGACAAACTCCATCGTCTTGCCGGACAGGAAATTCAGACCGTCGACATTCTCGGGATCGGTACCGAGCGCGATCTCTCTCTGAACGCTGTCAAAGAGAACGACCGTCTCAAAGAGGTTGCGTCTGCCGTCCTGGATGTACTGACCCATAGAGTGCAGGTCGGTGGAAAAGATGACGGACGCCGGGAAAATACCCTTGTTGTCCTTACCCTCAGACTCGCCGTAGAGCTGCTTGAACCACTCGTTCATCAAGGTGAACGCGGGCTCATAGGAAACGAGGATCTCGGTGGTCTTGCCCTTGTTGTAGAGCATGTTGCGGATCGCCGCGTACTTATAGCAGTCGTTTTTCTCAAGATCGGGATCAGCAAACTTCGCCTGAGCGTCCTGCGCGCCCTGCATCAGCGCGTCGATATCCGCGCCGGAAACAGCGATCGGAAGCAGTCCCACAGCGGTCAGAACGCTGTAGCGTCCGCCGACGTCATCCGGTACGACAAAGGTCTCATAACCCTCGCGGTCGGCAAGCTGCTTCAAGGTGCCGCGCGCCTTGTCGGTGGTGCAGAAGATACGCTCCCTGGCGCCCTCTTTACCGTACTTCTTCTCGAGCATCTCGCGGAATACGCGGAACGCGATCGCGGGCTCGGTGGTAGTGCCGGACTTAGAGATCATGTTGATGGAAACATCCTTGCCCTCACAGATCTCGAGCAGCTCCGAAAGCGCGTTGGAGCTGATGGAGTTGCCGGTATAGTAGATCTGCGGTGTGTCCTTGCACAGCGCGTTATAGTTCGGGGACTTGATGAACTCGATCGCGGCGCGCGCGCCGAGGTAAGAACCGCCGATGCCGATGACAACGAATATATCGGAGTTCGACTGGATCTTCTTGGCGGCAGCCTTGATCCGCGCGAATTCCTCTTTGTCATAATCAGTGGGCAGATGCAGCCAGCCGATGAAGTCGTTACCAAGACCCGTGCCGGAATGGAGCGCCTCGTGAGCAGCCTTCACGGCAGGAGCGATACCGACGTATTCGTCGGCGCCTAAAAAGCCCTGTAAATGTTTGTCGCTAAGAGTTGTAGGCATGGAATACCCTCCTTATAATTCCCAAGAAGAAATATAGTGAAAGAATGATTCTCTGAAAGAAAATTACATACTTCTTCTCATATTAATAACTGCATTATACTATATTTTCGGTTTCAATGCAACATTTTTATGAGATAATTTGTGAATAAAATCTAAACTTAGTCGACAATTACGCGGTATTCCACAAGATATAGTAGATCGCTGTTATAATTTGATCATCGACCGAAACAGCAGGGAAACGATACTCCCGAAGCTCTTTTCCGCCACATCCTCTGTCGCGACGATGTCAAAGGCGGCGATCTCTTCCCCGCTCAATGTAAAGGTAAGGCTGCCGACGACATCACCGTCGGCGACAGGCGCGGAAATCGTTGCGGGAATATCCAAAGATTCCTTAACGCCCTCTCCCTCACCCTTCGGCACGGTGAGCCACGCGGAATCCTCACACGCAACCCCGACTGTATCCTGCATGCCGTTCTCCACGTTGATCGGAGCCAACTCATCACTAAGGGTCAGCTGTCGGCTCTCAAAATTCGCAAAGCCGTAATCCAGCAGGGTCGCCGCGTCGCGGAATCTGTCCGTTCCGCTTGCCGCTCCCAGCACGACGCCGATCAAGCTCAGTCCGTTGCGCTCTGCGGTAGCGCTGATACACGAACCCGCGTCGCCGGTGGTACCGGTTTTCAGTCCCGTGATACCGTTGTAAGACTTCAAGAGCTTATTCGTGTTGACGATCTGGGTCTCTCCGCCGCGCAGATAGTCGATCCAGATAGATGTATAATCGAAGATCTTCTCATGTTTGATCAGCTCGCGCGACATCAAAGCAACGTCGTAGGCGCTGGTAATATGCCCCTCTTCGTCCAACCCGTTACAGTTGAGAAAGGTCGTGTCCTCCATCCCGAGCGACTTTGCTTTCTCGTTCATCGCGGCGACGAAGTCATCCTCGCTGCCGCTGACAAACTCTGCCAGCGCGACCGCGGCGTCGTTGGCGGACGCGACCGCTGTCGCCTTGATCATATCATCTACCGACATCTGCTCGCCCTCTTCGAGCCAGATATCCGATCCTCCCATAGAAGCGGCATGAGCCGAGGTCGTGACAACATCGTCCAAATGGATCTTGCCGCTGTCGATCGCCTCCATGACAAGGGTCAGCGTCATGACCTTGGTGATCGACGCGCAGGGTCTTTGATCATGTGCATTTTTCTCATAAAGAATTTTGCCGGAATTCGCGTCCATCAGAACCGCCGCGGGAGCGGTGATCTCCGTTTCGCTCAGCGCATTGACCGAAACGATTGATGTCAATAAGATGACCATAGATAAAAACAATGCTGTGAAACCTTTGATTTTCATAAATAAAGCACCTCTCCCCATATGTGTATGAGAGAGGCGCGTTCTTTATGTCTTATTCAATTTCCTGCAAAAGGCATACCGCGGTCGCGGAGATTCCCTCCAGGCTCCCGGTAAAGCCCAAACCCTCTTCGGTCGTCGCTTTGACGCTGACGGCGCTTTTCTTCAAGCCGCAGGCGACAGCGATATTCTCGCGCATTTCGTCGATATACGGCGCAAGCTTAGGAGCCTGGGCGCAGACGGTGCTGTCGATATTAAGGGGTTTATAACCCGCGTCCTTGAGCTTGCCGATGACCTCCCAGAGCAGCTTGATGCTGTCGGCGTCCTGATACTTTTTGTCGGTATCGGGAAAATGCTTACCGATATCTCCCAGAGCCGCCGCTCCGAGCAGCGCGTCCATGACGGCATGCACCAGCACATCCGCGTCGGAATGACCGTCAAGCCCCCTGTCGTAAGGGATCTCAACGCCGCCGAGGATGAGGTCGCGGCCTGCTTTGAAACGATGGACGTCATATCCGTGTCCGATTCTCATGGAAGATCCTCCTTTACTTTGCCAGAAGCGCCTCGGCGATCGCGATATCCACCGGGGTAGTGAGCTTGATGTTGGAATACTCGCCCTGTATCACATGCACCTTCTCACCCAAAGCCTCGACCATCGCGCAGTCGTCGGTGACGGAGAGATGATCTGTGAGGGCGTTCTCCAGCGCTCGCTTATAGAGCGTCTTTTCAAAGACCTGCGGCGTCTGAACCGCCCACATCGCGGAGCGGTCGGGCGTCGAGAGAATGGTATTGTCGTCGCCGATCACCTTGACGGTATCGGTCAGCGGGGTACCGAGCGCCGCGGCTCCGTACTCAAAAGCGGCGTCCAACACCTTTTTGATCTGGATCGGTTTGATCAGCACGCGCGCGCCGTCATGGATCGCGTAATGCGTCGCGCGTTTGTCAGCGGCTCTGACGCCGCGGCTGACGCTCTCCATACGGGTAGCGCCGCCGGCAGTGACGGTCGTGACCTTTCTGAACTCAAAAGCGATCGCGGCGATATCGTCGATATCGGCCGGGCGCGCTGCGACGATGATCTCGTCGATCAAGGAACAATTTTGAAAAGCTTTTAATGTATATTCGATCGCCGGGTGACCGTTGACAGGGATAAGCTGTTTAGAGAGCTTTCCGCCCATACGGGTGCTGTCTCCCGCGGCAACAATGATCGCGCTGGTGAATCTCTCTGCCATAGATCAAACTTGCTCCAATGCCTGCGCGATATCCGCGATGATATCGTCGGGGTGTTCGATACCGACCGACAGACGCACCATGTTCGGCGCGATGCCCGCGTCGATGAGCTGCTGATCGGTGAGCTGGCGATGGGTCGTCGTCGCCGGATGGAGCACGCAGGTGCGCGCGTCGGCAACATGGATGACGATCTTGGCGAGCTTCAAGCCCTCCATAAAGCGGACAGCTCCCTCTTTACCGCCCTTGACGAAGACGGAGATAACGCCGCAGGTACCGCCCGGCATGTACTTTTGCGCGACCTCATAGTACTTGTTGGACTTGAGACCGGGATAATCGACCTTTTCGATCTTGTCGTGATCCTCGAGGAACTGTGCGACAGCGAGCGCGTTGGAACAATGACGTTCCATTCTCAGCGCCAGCGTATCCAAGCCGAGGTTTAGGAGGAACGCGTTCTGCGGCGACTGCTGCGCGCCGAAGTCACGCATGAGGTGGGTACAGCACTTGGTGATATACGCCGCCTTACCGAACTGCTCGGTATAGACAACACCGTGATAAGTCTCATCGGGAGTGGTCAGCATCGGATAATCGCCCTGCGTCCAGTCAAAGTTACCGGAATCAACGACCACGCCGCCCAGAGCGACCGCGTGACCGTCCATGTACTTGGAGGTAGAGTGAACCACGATATCCGCGCCCCACTCGAAGGGACGGCAGTTGATGGGCGTCGCAAAGGTATTGTCGACGATCAGCGGCACATGGTGCGCGTGAGCGACCTTTGAAAACATCTCGATATCGACAACATCCAGCGAAGGATTGGTGACCGTTTCGATAAAGACCGCCTTGGTGTTGGGCTTGAACGCCTTGTCAAGCTCCCCGGCGGTGATCACGGGGCTGACAAAATCAAACGCGATGCCTAAGTCCCGCAGGGTCTTGTTGAAAAGATTGAACGTACCGCCGTAGATCGCGGCGGACGCGATCACATGATCGCCTGCTTTACAGATATTGGTGATGCTGATCAAGGACGCCGCCTGACCGGAAGCAGTCAACATCGCGCCGACGCCGCCCTCTAAAGCGGCGATCTTGCTCGCGACAGCGTTGAGCGTGGGGTTCGCCAGACGGGTATAGAAGCAACCCTCAGCCTCAAGATCAAAGAGCTTGCCCATCGTATCGGCGCTGTCATAGACAAAGGTTGTGCTTTGAACGATCGGCAGAACACGCGCTTCTCCGTTCTTCGGCTCATAGCCGGCTTGTACACATAAAGTATCCTGTTTCATATCTTTTACCTCCAAATGGAATAATAAAATACTAATTTGGTTGAGATTGCCACAGCCCCGATACACGTGTCGAGGGCTTCACAATGACTGTTCGTACGGGCTAGAACAAGCCCTTGAACCAGCTTGTCAGCGCGTCGGTACCGAAAACCACCAGTGCGATCAGCGCGAGAAACACCAGCGCGGTGATGACCTTGATCGTCGTCCTGAGCGCGGGATTCATCTGCTTCGCCTCTTGTTCGGCTGATCGCAGACGCGTGATCTCGGCGTTGATCTGATCAAGGTGCGGCTCGATCGTGTTCTTGACCGTTTCGATCGTGCTGAGCAGCTCGCTCGCCTTGGGCAGAGCGGAGAACGGTACGATGACAGAGATATTGGAGAGCTTCACGTCATAGCCGGTCACCAGCTCATTCGCGACGCCCTGCGGCTGAACGTTCTCCTCCACGAACGGGATCCCGGCGTCCTTGAGCATACCGGTCAGCATCGCGCGTTCGGTACCGCCGATCACACATAATCTCACCGGCTCATTGATATCCTTGATCTCGCTGAGCTTATGCTTGCATCCGTCAAAGGGTAGGGTCTCGCCGAAGCATAAAGCCTTACAGACTTTGCAGTATTTCACAGTCATACCCCCTATTCCATGATATGATACCACAACTCGGCGTGTATTTCAACCGAAAACAGAGAAAAAATGATCGCCATCCCCTATAAAAAAGGACGGCGATCTCTATATATCAACGCTGTCAGAGGGCGACAGGCAGCGTTACGCAAATATCGGCTGCAATTGCTGACCCTTCAGCGCTTTTTCGATCGTTTCGGGAATCTTGTCGAAATGCGCCACCAGAGAATTCGGCTTGCGCTCGGGGTCATCCTGTGACACAGGCACGAAATAGACGTTCCTGCGGTTGAGCAGCTTTCCGATATTCTCGGCAGATCCGCCGAGCGCGTCGTTGGACGCGATACACAGCACGACAGGCGCGCCGATCCTCAGCTGAGATTTGACCGCCATCGTCACCGGCGTATCGGTGATCCCCAGCGCGATCTTTGAGAGGGTGTTGCCGGTACACGGCGCGACGATCAACACGTCGCACATCCTCCTCGGTCCGATCGGCTCCGCGCCGCTGACGGTATGGATCACGCTCTTGCGCGCGATATCCTCGACACGGGTCACGATCTCCTGCGCCTTACCGAAGCGTGTCGAAACGGTATAGACGTTCTCGGACATGATCGGCAGGACGTCATAATCCTGCGCCGCCAGCCGCGCCATCTCTTTGATACTTTTATCGAGAGTGCAAAAGGAACCGGTCATCGCGTAACCCAGTTTTATCTTTTCCACCTTTTTCCTCCTTTGTACAAGGTTTCTTATCAAGCACCCATCATCTTGACGACGGTATCCTTGATGATCGTTCCCGCGGCGAGAGGAGCGGTTTTACCGGGCAGCGACAGCGCATGGACGCAGGTCAGATCTCTCGCTTCGGCAGCTTGAAAGTCTACCCCGCCGGGTTTTGAAGAGAGGTCGATCAGATAGACGTCGTCGCGCATATCCCCGATCTTCTCCTGATCAAAGATCATAGCCGGCACGGTATTGAAGATTACTTGATACACAGAGCAGTCAAGCGCTGTGTAATCCACCGGCTCCATGCCGAACTGAGCGATCATCGCAAGATCGGCGGGCTTACGCGCCGCTACGGCGACATGGGCGCCCATCGCTGTGAGGAGCTTTGACAGACACTTTCCGATCCTTCCAAAGCCGGTGATCAGTATCTCTGAACCGTATACAGAGCCTTCGT
This sequence comes from uncultured Ruminococcus sp., assembly GCA_902790985.1. Classification (GTDB taxonomy): domain Bacteria; phylum Bacillota; class Clostridia; order Oscillospirales; family Acutalibacteraceae; genus Ruminococcoides. Next base: position 7,808 of record CADAUE010000035.1, on the reverse strand, counting down.
AACCGCTCACCAGTAATCCGACCGCTCCCTCGGCGGTCAGCTGCGCGTTCTGCCATACAAAGTCCTCGCGCGCGGCGTAATCATGAACCTCGCCGAGCGCATAGGATCTGAGCTGATCCGCGCAGCCGGTGTAGACAGGCTTCTTCCCTATCATCCGTATGAGCTCCGCGATCGGGAGCTTCTCTCTTGAGAAAGGCGTGTTCAAAAAACCGCCCGAGAGGGGTCTCACCGGTAAAACAGCAATATCACATAGGTGAGCCGCTTCTGACGGTGTACATATTTGTATCTCACACAGACTGATCATATCGTCAAATCCCGCGATACAGACCTCATGACCCGCTTCAACAAACGCTTTCGCGGCAAAGAGCATCCGCTTATCGCCGCCGAATATCGCTGTTTTCATCCTATCACCTCGCCACAGAATACACCTTATACTATGCTGATTCTCTGACAATGTGAAAAGGCAGGCTCATGAAAAGCCTGCCCTGTCTCTATGTATCATCCCCGAAGGGATGAATCCGCGTATCAGCTCATCATGCCGCTGTTTCTGCACTCGAATGAGCGGCAGTCAACACAGCTCTCATCGGTCGGGTTCTTCTCGTGAGAAGCGACGTTGATGCTGTCGAGCGTACAGTAGTTTTCGTCACCGTTGTGATACTTACAGTCTTTTACGCTGCAGTGGATACAGCGGTTCACGTTGTTATCATGAAACATCTTTTTCACCTCAAATCAGATTATCAGTCGACTGATATATTTATTATCGCCGGATCGCTTTGAGCTATGCACATAAACGGATTTTGGCAATAAGATAATATGAGGTGATTTCATCATGTTAGTGTTTTGCATGATCATTCTGGTATTTTTCGCGATCATCGGCTTATGCGCGTTCATCACGGCGATCCTCGACATCGCTTACAAAGGCGACAGCAGCGCCGTGCTGGTCATCAAGGACTTGAAGCCCGATAACGCCGAAGCAAGGATCCGAACGGCGGCGCGGATCTGTCTCAAACATACGCATATCAGATTAGTGTGTCTATGTAAAGAAGATGATCCGGCGTACGATATCTGTTGCTACTTAAAGAAGGAATATCCGTTTTTGGAGATCCAACATGAGCTGACGGTATAAGAAAAGCCTCCCGAACGGGAGGCTCAATCTTACAGTTTGATCTGATCATACTCGTCGCCGAGATGGTCGGCGACCTCTTTCAGATGACCGGTACGCTTGTTCTTCAGCGCGTAATGCTGTACAAGTCCGTAGCCGGGGTACTCGTTGCCCTCTACGATCACGGGGCCGTTCTCGGAGAAAGCGACGTCCCAGCCGATATAGCGGCACTGGGGGATGCGCTTATGGGCTTCGATACACATGTCGAACGCCTCTTGCACACCGTGGATATAGACGTCCTTGAACTTCACGCCGGTCAGCGGATGGGTATCATAGACCTCTCCGTAGTCGTCGACAACGTTGCTGTCGATCCTGCCGTCCGCGCCGAGGCTGAAATACAAGTCGTTGGTACAGCCGATAACGACGCTGTCATCCTGGTTGACGCGCAGGGCGTTGGCGATCATCTTGATCTCACCTGCCTTATTGAGCAAGGTGATGATACGGAAAGAGTTGACAACATTGGGATTGATCTGGTTCAAATCGGGATGCTGGATGATCGCGTCCTCGATAAGGAACTGACCGTTTTCGATGCATTGATGATAGAAGGCTTCGACGTCCTTGATATCCTTGACGACGCATTTAGAGATACCGTGACCGCCCTCGCCCTTCGTTTCCTTAGCGAAAACGGTGGTTTTGTCCTTGAGGAATTCTCGAAGATCGTCGGGGGTGCTTTTGCGAAGGTTGATGAAATCGCGCTTGAGGTAATCGCGGAAAACCTCGTCAAAGATCAACTTGTCGCCCAGTACAACGATATACTCTTCGTCGTTGAGATACGCCATCAGTCTGTAAAAGCGCTTGGCGGTCGCGTAGGTCTTTTTCTCTTCCCGGGTCCTGTCGATAAAATGTCCGCGGAAATAATCCGTGTAGCCGGTACCCTGTGTCAGAAAGTTCCACGCAAGGCTGCATTTGATGTAAAACTTGGACTTGCCGCTCTGCTGCCTGATGATCTCGATATGACGGTTCATCCTGTCCTTGTTGATATCCTTGAATTTATTCATCAGCCACTTTGTAACTGACATTGCCATAGAATCGACCTCCGACTTGATTAATGATTGCAGGATTACAAAAATATAACTGAACGAGCGCAGCGAGAAACCTTCACCATTCACCGTTCACCATTCACCATTCACCTATTTGATATAAACTCTCTCGTTGTTCTTGCCGATCCCGAGGAGGATCTCCGCAAGGCCTAAGCCCGAGGATCGGGAGAATCTTCCGAGGCTGATACCGCCGCCGAGAAGCGTCACGGTATCCGTGAGCTTGACGCGGTTATCGATCTTGACACAGCACATGTTCATGCCGATCTCACCGATGATCGGATAACGTCTGCCGTTGATCTCGACCACTCTGCCGTAGTTGGCGTGACCGATACCGTTGTTGTAACCGACCGGAAGCACCGCGATACTAATCAGCTCCTGCGCCTGGTACTCGGCGTTGTAGCCGACATACTCGCCCGCGTTGACGTCCTTGATCTGCAAAATACGGCATTTATAGGACATCGCCGGAGAAAGATCCAGCTGTACGTCACGGATGGTCTCGGTCAGATTGTACTTGCGCTGATTTCTCCTGTCGCGCAGATCACGAAGCCTGTCCTTGACGCCGCCGCCGTAGGAGGTCGGCCCGATGTTGTAACCGTACATCACAAGACCCATGCGCGTGGTGGTCGCGATGTCGATCTTAGGGTGAGCCAGCAGGGATACGCCGCTGCCCAGATGTACCATCGGGATCTCGTCGAGATCGATCAAAGAGGTCAGCTCCTTGAACTTTTTGATCTGGTTATCATAATGCGGATCAAAGATACCGGCGGTAGCAAAATGCTGATAGATGCCCTCGAGGAAATTCCCCGATTCATTGATCAGCTTCACCGCTTCCTTGATCTCGCCCTTATCCTTGAAGCCGAGTCTGCCAAAGCCCGAATCCACCTGCAAATGCAGCTTGAAGTTATGCTTGACGTCGCTTTCGAGCATGGCGCGCAGATACTCGATATCCGGGATGCCGAGCGTGAGGTCGAGGTCGGCGGCTTCGTTGAGCCGATCAATCGCGACAGGCTCCAAACAGAGCACAGGCACATGGGTATTGTAGGAGCGCAGCTCCTTAGCCTCTTCCAGAGAAGATACGGCAAAGTAACGCAGTCCTCCGTTGTGCAGCGCCTTGACAGCGCGCATACCGTGGCCGTAGGCGTCGCCCTTGACAACGCCGATATAGCTGCGGTAGTCGGGGTATTTTTCCAAGATCGCCTTGACGTTGTTCGTCAGGCGCGACAGATTGATCTCAACATAAGAATCGGTCATAACGTCCCTCTTATTTCTTTCTGCGAATTAAAATGATCGGTGTGGTCTCGTGATCCTGACCGCAGGGGTTGTCGGCGATCAGTCCGTGGAGCTCCTCTTCGCTCAAGGTAATATCCGAGGAATAGCCCAAAACCTCCTGTCCGAGATCGTTTGCGTCAACGATCATGCAGGACATGCCGAGCTTCTCTTTGATCTCATCACAAACGCCGGAGGGGTTCTCGGGATTCTCGATACCGATATCGCGGTACTCAGCCCACACATGGTCATAGAAACCGTCCAGACCGGCGACCTCTGAACCGACGATCTCATAGAACACGCCGCGCTTGCCGAAGATCTTGCACACACCGCCCGCAAAGGACGCCCACAGGACACGGGGCAGTCCGACCTTGGAGATCGCGTACTGCATCTTGATGGTCTCGCCGACGCCGACGCCTGTGTCGGGATGTGAAGCGAATTTGCTGAGGAACTTCGCCCAGAAGCCGATCTTCAGATCCTCGCGCTTGACGACACGGTTCTGGCACAGCGCGATGATCTTCTCGGAGGAGCTGACGATATCGCCCTCCTCGTATAAGGGCTGCACATATTTTTTGAATATCTCGATGTAATCCTCGCCCTGCTGAACAAAATGGGTTTTGATCGCGTGGCGCATGTAGGTCACACCGTTGACGGTGATCTCGACCTTCTTACCTTCGTTTGCAACAAATTCCATGATTTCACCTCATCTGCCTTGAAAAAGGTAGCATTTTTACAAAATGTATGATATACTTGGTTCTGCAATACAAGATATATTGATTTTATCATCCGGATCGAATGATACGCATATATGAGTATTATAAGATAATTTGCCGAAAAATTCAACAGTATTATTACCGATAATATCATTTTCAACCAAGGGATTATTATGACTAATAACGAACAACTATTTGAAATAAACGGGCAGGTGGAGAGCCTGATCTACCGCAACGAAGAAAATGGCTATACCGTTCTGGAGATCAGCGGAGAGGAAGCGCTGATCACCGCTACGGGCGTCATGCCGCTGGTCAATGTCGGCGAGAGCGTCAAGCTCTTCGGCGCTTTCAAGAACCACCCCACCTACGGCGAACAGTTCGCGGTATCCGCCTTTGAACGCACCATGCCCGAGAACCTCGACGGTATCCTCAAGTACCTTTCCAGCGGCGCGATCAAAGGGATCGGACCTTCTACCGCGCGCAGACTGGTCGCCGAGTTCGGCGCGGACACGCTGTCGGTCTTGGAAAATGAGCCGGAACGGGTCGCACAGCTCAAAGGCATCTCGCTGAACAAAGCGAGGGATATCAGCGAACAACTCAAAAGCGTCGTCGGGATCCGCGAGCTGATGATCTATCTCGCGGCGTATGACGTCTCCGCCAACGCCGCCGTTCGCATTTGGAAGAAATACGGCAACGGCGCTGTCGCGGCGATCGAAGATAATCCCTATGTGCTGTGTGAAGAAGGCTTCGGGATCTCTTTCGAGACCGCCGACATGATCGCGCTGGCTCATGATATCCCTCAAGACGCGCGGATACGCATCCGCGCGGCGCTGTCCTTTGTCCTAAAACACAATCAACTCAACGGTCACACCTGTCTGCCGGCGGAGAAGCTGACAGAAGCGACGGTAAGCCTGCTGGAGATCGAGCTGATCTCGTGTGAATCCGCGCTCAAAGAAATGATCGGGGACAGCTCGCTGATCCTCGATACCATCGACGAAAAGGATTACATCTTCTTGCCCTCCCTGTATGACGCGGAGACCTATATCGCGGCAAGGATGAAGATGCTGCTGCGCTTTCCGGCGCAGGCGATCAACGGCGCTGAGGAGAAGATCTCGGCGATCGAAGCGGAAACCGGTATGGAATATGCCTCTCTGCAAAAAAAAGCGATCTCCGCCGCGCTCACGACAGGTCTGTTGATCCTTACAGGCGGCCCCGGAACCGGCAAGACGACGACCCTCAACGCGATCATCCGACTGCTCAAAGAAAGCGGTCAAAAAGTATCTTTATGCGCTCCGACAGGCAGAGCCGCGCAGCGGATGACAGCCGTGACCGGCGTCGAAGCGAAAACCATCCACCGTATGCTCGAGGTCAGCTATGATATCGAGGACAAGCCGGTGTTCAAGAAGAATGAACGCAATCTGCTGAATACAGACGCGCTGATCGTCGACGAGGTCAGCATGGTGGACACCACTCTGCTCGAAAGCTTGATGCGCGCGCTCCCCCTCTCCTGCCGTCTGATCTTAGTCGGCGACAGCAACCAGCTGCCCTCGGTCGGAGCGGGCAACGTCCTGCACGATCTGATCGCGTCCGACACCATCCCCGTCGTCACGCTGAACGAGATCTTCCGCCAGTCGATGCAAAGCCTGATCGTCACCAACGCCCATAAGATCATCAAAGGCGTCATGCCCGATATCCGTATCAGAGACAACGACTTTTTCTTCATGCCCGATCACAATCAAGAGAGTATCGCCGCTACCGTCGGAGACCTTTGTGCGAGAAGGCTCAAAAACGCTTACGGATATAACCTCTACGAAAATATCCAGGTCCTTTCCCCTACCCGCAAAGGGGTTCTGGGAACTTATGAGCTGAACAATCGCTTACAGGCGCTCGTCAACCCCAATCCCTCTCGCGGCGTAAAGGTCGGCTACAGCACGCTGTATGAGGGCGATAAGGTCATGCAGAGCCGCAACAACTACGATATCCTGTGGAACAAGGATAACGGCGAATACGGCGAAGGGGTGTTCAACGGCGATATCGGCGTGATGATCGAGGTCAACAACGCTTCAAAGATCTATAAGGTTCGTTTCGACGACCGTATCGCGACCTATGACAGCGACAGTGTCGGCGATCTGGAGCTTGCCTATGCCTGTACTGTCCACAAAAGCCAAGGCAACGAATTTGACTGTGTGATCCTGCCGATGTTCCGTGGGGCGCCGCAGCTGATGTACCGCAACCTGCTGTACACCGCCGTTACCCGCGCTAAAAAGATGCTGATCATCATCGGCGACGAGAGCGCCCTCCGATATATG
>CADAUE010000035.1:0-1290 GCA_902790985.1 uncultured Ruminococcus sp. | reverse complement strand
GGAATTCCTTCGTTATCTGGAAACGCTGATCTATACCGAACGCTGCCCATATTGCAGCGTTCTGATCGAACCGATGCAGATCGCTTGTGAGAGCTGCTATGACGAGCTGCAAAGAAAGCACCTCGCGATCCCCGGTGGAGCGAGAGGCTATCGCTGCGTGTCATCCTTTGTATACGGGAACAAGGTGCGCCGGCTGATCCTGCGCATCAAATTTCACGAACGCACCCAGCATATCCGACAGATTATCGGGATTTTTGCGGATGATATCAACAAAACCTACGGTGAAAGCGCCTTCGACCTTATCACCGCCGTTCCGATGTTTCATTCCGACGAGCGCAAGCGGGAATATAACCAGTCCGTAATACTGGCGAAGGCTCTCTCAAAACACCTCGGCATCCCCTATCTTGATACCCTGCGTAAAATCAAGAAAACAAAGAAACAGCACACGCTGACTTATAAAGAGAGAAAAACGAATCTGAACGGCGCTTTTCGGCTGATCGATAATGAACTTGTCAAGGACAACAGCATCCTTATCATTGATGACATCATCACCAGCGGCAATACCCTGGGCGAATGTTGTAAAACGATCGGTAAAGGAAAACCGAAAATGATCTGCTGCGCGACCGTCGCGACAGCGCGGGGAAAATATCCCGAACGCACGATTATATGAATCATCCTATTGAAAAAACGATCGATCTCATATATAATAATCTCACAGAAACCAAAAGGAGAACGTCATGGATATCGCTTTAGATCTTGGTACAGCCAACTCGCGTCTGCGGGTCAACAATCAGAAAAACGCGATCGACCAGCCGTCGGTCATCGCATATAACAAGGACAATAACGAGATCCTCGCCGTAGGTGAAGAAGCCTACAGGATGCTTGGCAGAACGTCCGCGAAGATCAACGTCGTATTCCCGCTCGAGGGCGGTGTGATCGCCGAATCGGGGCTGGTCGAAGAAATGGTCAACATCTTCATGGCAGAGGTATGTACCAGCCGCATCGTCATGCCTCGAGTCGTCGCCTGTATCCCGGGCGAGATCACCGAGGTAGAAAAACGCGCGATCGTCGGCGCGATCTCCAGCTTCGGTGTCAGACGCGTCCTGCTGATCGAGGCGGCAAAGGCAGCCGCGTTCGGCAGCGGTATGGATATCATGGGACCTCACGGCTGTATGGTCGTCGACATGGGCGCCGGTACGATCGATATCGCGGTGATGTCGCTGGGCGGTATGTCGGTCAGCAAGACCATCAAGACCGCGGGCAACGCGATGGATGAAGAGATCATCAAGT